>NZ_JAPPVG010000007.1:0-151650 GCF_028680365.1 Pseudomonas sp. MIL19
ATCGGGTAGGAGGCGGCCTCACGGCCGCCGTCCTCCCACACCACCGTGCGTACGGTTCCGTACACGGCGGTTCAGGCCATGCGGTTAAGCCGATTGATCGTATCCAGTATCGAGACCAGTCCAAGTCTGTCCCATAGCTTCTTCGGCAGCGCCTGATTCATATGCGGCGCTCCTGAGTTCCACCACGGGCCTCGGCCATTGAAGGCCGACTTGCAGGCACGCTCCTCGCTCAATCCCAGGCGCATCAGGTTGCGCGCCCTCGTAGAGGGCTGCTTCCATTGCCGCCAGATGACACAGCGAAGTTTGTGCCTGACCCAGCCATCCAGCTCTTCCAGTGGACGCTTGCTCTGGCTGAGCTTGAAGTAGCCTGCCCAGCCTCGCAGCACCGGGTTTACCCGCTCGATGACATTCGCCATCTTGTGGCCCCGCACCCCTCGCAGCAGTTCCCTGAGACGGTCGCGCACACGGCGCAGGCTCATGGTTGCCACTCGCAGTCTAGGCTGCGAGTGCCAACTCATCCCATACCCCAGGTAGTCGCATTTCCACGACCCAGCCACGCGACTCTTGTCCCGATTCAGTCTCAGTTTCAGACGGTGATTCAGGAACCGCTCGACACTGGCCAGCACTCGTTCGCCAGCACGCGGACTACGGACATAAATGTTCGCGTCATCGGCATAGCGCACGAAGCGATGGCCTCGCCGCTCCAACTCACGGTCGAGTTCATCGAGCAGGATGTTCGACAGCAGCGGCGAAAGCGGGCCGCCTTGCGGCGCCCCCTCCTGCCGATGGCTGACAACCCCGCCCGACATGACGCCCGCTTCGAGGTAACGGCGGATGAGTCTGAGCACCTGTTTGTCTTCGACATGGCGCTCAACACAGAACATCAGGATGTCGTGGTTGACCCGATCAAAGAACTTCTCCAGATCGAGTTCCACGCAACACCTATGACCCGCCGCCACATGGGTGCGGGCCATCTCGACAGCCTGGTGAGCGCTTCTGCCCGGACGGAAGCCGTAGCTATAGTCCGAGAACAGCGGATCGAAGATCGGCGTGAGCTGTTGCAGCAGGGCTTGCTGGATCAGGCGATCCACGACACTGGGAATGCCCAGTTGCCGCATACCGCCCTGCGGTTTGGGAATTTCGACCGCCCGCACTGCCTGGGGATGGTATTCACCTGCCAGCAGCCTGACCTTCAGGATGGGCCAATACTGTTTCACGTAGCCTGCCAAGTCGGCGACNGTCATGCCATCGGCACCCGGCGCCCCCTTGTTGCTGACCACGCGCTGATACGCACGCTTGAGATTCGCCGGTGCAAGCACCCGCTCCATCAGCGTGTCCGGCTCCGCGTTCATCCACGTCACCGACGCCGCCGATACCTCTGCGCTGTCAGGCGTCATCCTCGGCCTCTGGCCGGGACTCGGGGTGACAGTCTTCTCTTGGAGAAATTTCTGCATTTCGGTTATCGACGAGACGCTGACGCCTACTGGCGGCATGACCTGTTCGGCCCTTGATGGCGTGGTTGACCGCCACTTACTACGGCCTCGGCTGACTTCTGCACGCCCATCCCGTCGCCTCTCGACAATCGGTAGCACAATGGCAAGCGTACAGATCTCCCAGGGTAATTCGCGCGACCTTCCTGCTTATGCCTGTCGGATCTACGTCGCAGCGTTCCGTGCAAGTATCGGGCTTTGGCGATTATGGCCACCTCACCCCGCTGCGCCGCCTCATCCGCTTCCTGTTCGTCAGGCCAGCATTTTGCCTCGGGCTTCCTTCAGATTCGCAGTCGCCCGCGACACCCTTGCCTTCAGCTAACACTTCCCCTTGCCGGGTGTGTAGAGGACTTTCACCTCCAAGTCGCCAGGCTCACCACCACAGTGAACCCGACAGCGCCAGTCACGGCGCTACGCGCCATGCCTGGCGCACCATAAAAAAACCGGCCCTCTCAGGCCGGTCTTTTATGCCGCTTTACTCAGGTTTAGCGAACGCCCGCCTGGCGCAGGGCCGCAGGGGTGTAATCGCTTTCCTTAGCCGGATAGTCGAACTCGTAAGCGCTCTTCTCTTCGTTCTTCATACCCAGAGCCAGGTAACGACCGGACAGCAGGTCATACAGGGTCTCTACGCTGTACCACGGCACTTTCTTGTCGTAGTAGTACTGAGCATGGGCTTCAGCCACACGCCACAAAGTACCGCGACCGTCATAGTGGTCAATTACAGCTGCTTGCCAGGTATCTTCGTCGAGATAGAAGTCACGCTTGGCATAGATATGACGCTCGCCTGACTTCAGGGTTGCAGTCACATTCCATACGCGGTGCAGTTCGTAACGGGTCAGGTCCTGGTTGATGTGACCAGCTTTGATGATCTCGTCGTATTTCAGCTTCGGCGAGTCCAAACGATAGCTGTTGTAAGCAATATAGATATCCTTCTTACCGTTGAGCTTCCACTCGTAGCGGTCAGGTGCGCCGTTATACATGTCGAAGTTGTCGGAGGTACGTAGGCCATCGGCGGCAGTACCTGGGCCGTCGTAAGACACCTGTGGTGCACGCCGCACACGACGTTGACCAGCGTTGTAGAGCCAAGCCAGACGCGGTTCCTTCACCTGGTTAAGTGTTTCGTGTACCAACAACACGTTGCCGGCCAGACGCGACGGCGCCGTTACACGTTGCTTGAAGTAGAACAGCACGTTGCTTGGCTTGCTGGTGTCGGCATCTTTCAATGCACCCCGGAAGGTGAACTCATCCTGGAAGTAAACCAGGCTGTAGGAGCCATTGGCTTGCGGAGTCGCCTGAGTCACCAGACGCTTCACGCTGCCGCCACGGTAGCGGGTGATATGGTTCCAGATGGCTTCCAAACCGTCTTTCGGGATTGGGAAAGGAATGGCCTGATCGAAATTCTCAAGACCGTTACCGCCCTCAACCATCTTGGTATTCACAGCGTTTTTCTTCACTGCATCCAAGACAACATCCGGCATGGTGGCTGAACGATGAGTCGCGAAAACCGGCATTCTGTAGCTTTCCGGATAACGCTTGAACATCGCCAACTGGCCTGGGGTCAGCTTGTCTTTGTACTGATCCACGTTTTGCGCAGTAATGGTGAACAGCGGTTGCTCATTAGGGAACGGGTCCGCGAGAAAACCACCAGAATCAACAGCACCTGCGTTAGTAGGCAAACCACCCGTCCAGGCCGGGATCGAACCATCCGCATTGCCAGCCATTTCCGCACCAACAGGCGTCAGCGTAGTTCCCAGCTTGGCCGCTTCATCTGGCGATACTGCTGCCATCACACTGCTAGCCAGCAGCGTGAGTGTCAACGCGCCGGTTTTCAGCAGACTTTTTGTTGTTTTCATAGTCATAGTCGTCCTCAAAATCTCGTCCGCTTAGAAGTTCATACCAAAGCTGAGTGCTACGAAGTCGCGATCATCAACAGTCGAATACTTACCATCAAAGAAGTTGGTGTAAGAAAGGCTGGCGGTGTATGTATTTTGGTACTCAGCATCTAAGCCAAGGCTGACCGCTTTACGGCCTTCTTCAAAGTTACCACCTGGGCCAGGCGAGTAACCGTCAACGTCATGTGACCAGGCTACACTCGGCTTCAGGTTGATACCGGCGAACACATCCGGGTATTCCCAGATAGCACGTGCGCGGTAACCCCATGAGTCGGCCGTAGTAAACCCATCTTTGTCACAGGATTTACCCAGCAAACTGCCATTACTTTTCCCACCAGCAGTGCTGACGTTTACCGGACCACACATTGCACCAGCAGTGCCGAAAATCGGATCGCGGCCATAGCGAATATCATCGCTGCTTTCCAAGCCACCGACGTGAGTCCAGCCTACTTCACCCACCAAGGTTAGGCGGGATGCGCCCATAACTTGATCAAAAAAGTGAGTGAACGTGGTTTGCAACTGAGTGATTTCTTTGCGCTTATAACCGTGTAGTAACCCTTCCGAATCAGGACCTAGAGGCGACACTGCGTCATAAGGACTTAATGATCCTACTGGGTTCCCAGCATTCAAAATGCCAACATTTATTCCACGAAGACCCGCATACAAAATATCCGTGGAATTTAACTGCACAGGAGCATTCGGACGATAGCTAAGCTCTCCACTCCAAGCTGTACCAGTGGGCAAAGTGGTTGAAAAGCTTAAACCGTACAGTTTGATATCTTCAGGGTACTCAATGAAGTAGCCACCATTCGCAGCCATGGTAACCGCACCGATATTTGCAGCTGCAGGCACAGCTGCAGCATTGAAATTACCACTGGGGTTTGCTGCACCAGTAACGAGTGTATTTATTGCACGTGTAGCTCCAGCACTCGGCGATGCACCACTAAAAATCGGGGCACGGCTATGATAATTCATTGCATAGGCGCCAAACTCAGTATCGAGTGGCTCAAACATATAGCGGAAAGCCAACCCCCACTGACCGCTATCACGAGCGTCCACATCTCCACGGCGCGGAACGATTAGCCCCTCGCTGGTTGATGAAACCATTGCTGCATTGGTCCCAAGCGCTGTATTAAGAGCTTTCAAGTTCCCATTAATTGATGCCAATTGTGCCGGACTTAAAGAAGCCAGAACATTCAGATTCTGATCACAACCATCAGCAACGATATCCGCCTGAGCAAAGAACGTGCCGCAGTTGTCTGTTACCGTCTGGTCCCACTCAAGCTGGTAGAACGCCTCCATAGAGAGGTTTTCAGTCAGGCTTTGGGCAACATAGAACATATTAACTGGAATCAAGCCTTCCTTAATTTCCGCGCCAGGACGACGAAACGCTGACACATCAACCGGGTTGATTGAGTTAATACCGTTCTGGATAAAGGTACTCTCACCCCAACTAACAACTTGCTTGCCTAAGCGCACGGAACCCGGCTGATCAGCGATGGAGTAGTTGTGATAAACGAACGCATCGAGAATTTGGGCGCCAGAAGACTTCTGACCCTCTTTACGATTGTTGTCACTGATGTCTTTAAATTCGCGACCTTCATCTTTTAATTCAAAGTCATACCAATATTTGCCGCGAACAAATACACCGGTATCACCGTATTTCAACTCAAGGTCATGGATACCCTTGAAGATTTTGGAGAAAGTCTCTCCACGCTTGAAGTTCAGGTGACCGTCATCTGAGGTTTGCGACAGACCGCGACCACCGTTGTTAACACCGATCAGGTCTTTATCCGCTTTTTGCGTAGACCAGCTGGCGCCAACGGACATCGAGGAGTCGATTTGACCTTCGATCTCACCAATATTGAAGGTAACGCCGAATGCAGGGGCGGCGAGGGTGGATGCGAGGCTGACGGCCAGTGGCAGTCTTGCCAGGCGCCAGGTTTGTTTTGTTTTTGTCATCGACGCTACTCCATGTGTTTTTTTGTTATGGATGGTGCGGACTATAGCCAGCGGGTACTTCTCCTTGATCCCTCGAAAGGGTGATTTTTAGCTCCCAGGCACTCTGGCTCGCTGGTTTCAGCGTGCTCGCCACGACCGGCAGAGCCAAGAATGGTTTGAAGGGAGCAATTAGCAAGCCAAACGCTTGTTTGACTGAACAGTCACAAAAATCAATCTCGCTTGCAGTCACTGGTACAGCGCACAACGCCGCACAAGCAACTCTAAAAGCCGTCTAAAGAATCAACTTAAGCGCTTGATTTGCATGATCTAAATGACACTTAAAAGCTGCCGTGTAACGAACGCGGCCTAAGGCTGCGCCCGTTACAAAAATGCTTAAACAGTGGAGAGAAATGGACTACCGGCGGCCTGCCACTGAACGATATCCAGACGAATACGTTTCTTGTCGAGCTTACCGACGCTGGTCTTGGGAACTTCGGTAACAAGAGCAATTTGCGACGGTATCGCCCACTTGTTGATGCTGCCTTGATCGACAAACGGCTTGAGGTGTTCCTTCAGCCCCTTGGCATCCAGGCTCTGCCCTTCACGTAACACCAACAAAGCAAACGGCCGCTCGCCCCACTGCGGGTCGACCACACCCACCACAGCTACTTCTCGCACCGCGGGGTGACGGCTGATCAAGTCTTCCAGTGCTAGGGAGGAGATCCACTCGCCGCCGGTCTTGATCACATCCTTAATGCGGTCGCGGATATCGATAAAGCCGAAATCGTCGATGGTAGCCACGTCACCGGTGTGCAGCCAGCCGTGCTCCCACAGTTCAGCGCCCTTCTCCGGCTCGCGAAAGTAACCCTGAGTCAGCCACGGGGCACGCAGCACCAGCTCGCCCTGGCTTTCGCCATCAGCCGGTAACAGGGTGCCATCGGCAGACATAATGGCGGCTTCTACCAACGGAACGGGCACGCCGGCTTTGATTCGGTAAGTGGTGCGCTCGTCTTCGCTGCCGGCCATCAACTCATCATTGATATGTGCGCAGGAAATCAGCGGGCAGGTTTCTGACATACCGTAAGCAGCAGTCAGCTGAATGCCGCGCGCTTTAGCCGCGTCGTAGAGTGAGCGGTTGAGGGCGCTGCCGCCGATGATCATTTTCAACCCGCCGAAATCATGATCCTGAGCGATTGGGGCGTTCATCACCATTTGCAGAATGGTCGGCACACAGTGAGAAAAGGTGACCTTTTCCTGCTTGATCAGCTGGCACAGCATGTCCGGCTCATAACGACCGGGATAGACCTGTTTAACCCCCAGCATGGTGGCGACATAAGGGATGCCCCAGGCGTGCACGTGGAACATCGGGGTAATCGGCATGTACACATCGTTAGTACCCAGCAGGCGAATGCTGTCCAGGCTGCCCAGCACACTGGCCTCTGCCAGGGTATGCAATACCAGCTGACGGTGACTGAAGTACACGCCTTTGGGGTTGCCGGTGGTGCCGGTGGTGTAGAAGGTGGTGGCGATTGAGTTTTCGTCGAAATCTTGGAAGTCGTAGCGGGGGCTGGCCGCGGCGAGCAGGTTTTCGTATTCACCCACAAGGCCGCCCACGTCTGCGGACTTGTCCGCTGCGTCGGTGAGCAGAATGGTTTTCTCCACTGTGGTCAGCTGGCTTTCAATGCCTTTGTAGAGCGGTACGAACTCGCTGTTAACCAGCACGAACTTATCCTCGGCATGGTTCATGGTGTACAAAATCTGATCGGCCGAAAGGCGGATGTTGATGGTATGCAGCACCGCACCGATCATCGGGATGGCGAACATGCACTCCAGGTAGCGGTGACTGTCCCAGTCCATCACCGCCACGGTATCACCGGCTTTGACCCCCGCCTCAGTCAGCACGTTGGCCAGTCGGGCAATCCGCTCATTGAGGGTGGCGTAGCTGTAGCGCATCTGGTCGCGGTATACGATTTCACGACTTTTCTCATAACGAATACCGGACAACAGCAGGCGCTTGATCAACAAAGGAGCTTGATGAGCATTCGCGGCGGCGGGAATCAAACGGGTCTGCAGCATGGCGGTACCTTAATTCACGAGTTTTATCAGTGAGGCCAATTTAGAGCCCTCGGCGGTCGCCCAAATCAGCCCAAAGAATGATTTTCCGCATGACTCTTTGGGCATTTTTAGTCACGCAGTAGAATCAATGGTTCGTCATTGCGTTCATTTACCTCATATAGGAAGTTTTCCGATGTCCGATATTGTCATCGTCAGCGGCGCACGTACGCCGATGGGTGGTTTTCAAGGCAGCCTGTCGAGCGTTGCGGCGGTAGACCTGGGCGCAGCCGCTATTCGCGCGGCCGTTGAGCGCGCGGGCATTGCCCCGGCCGACGTGCAGGAAGTGATCATGGGCTGCGTGCTGCCGGCCGGCCTGAAACAAGGCCCGGCGCGCCAGGCGTCGTTGAATGCCGGCTTGCCGGCCGCCACGGGCTGCACCACCATCAACAAGCTCTGTGGTTCGGGCATGAAGGCGGTGATGCAGGCCTTTGATGCGCTCAAGGCTGGGAGCAATGAGGTGATGATCGCCGGCGGCATGGAAAGCATGTCCAACGCGCCCTACATCATGACCAAAGCCCGCGCGGGCCTGCGCATGGGGCATGGCGAGATCAAAGACCACATGTTCCTCGACGGCCTAGAAGATGCTCGCACGGGCCGCCTGATGGGCTCCTTCGCCCAGGAAACCGCCGACCAGTACGGCATCACCCGCGAGGAAATGGACGCCTATGCCATTGAATCGCTCAAACGCGCCCAAGCCGCCATCGCCAGCGGCGCGCTGAATGCGGAAATCGTCCCGATCACCGTCAGCGGCCGCAAGGGCGATGTACTGGTCAAAGACGATGAGCAACCATTGAACGCTAATTTGGAGAAGATCCCCGGCCTCAAGCCAGCCTTCCGCAAGGACGGCACAATCACCGCTGCCAATGCCAGCTCGATCTCCGACGGCGCCTCCGCCCTGCTGCTGATGACTGCCGACGAAGCCGCCAAACGTGGCCTCAAGCCGTTGGCGAAAATCGTCGCGCACGCGACCCAGAGCCAGGACCCGAGCGAGTTCACCATCGCGCCGATTGGCTCGATCACGACCCTGCTGAAGAAAACCGGCTGGAACAAGGCCGAGGTCGACCTGTTCGAAATCAACGAAGCCTTTGCCATGGTCACCATGCTGGCCATGCGTGAACACGGCCTGGATCACGCCAAGGTCAACATCTACGGCGGCGCCTGCGCCCAGGGTCACCCGGTCGGCTCCACCGGTTCGCGGATTATCCTGACCCTGATCAATGCGCTGAAAAACACCGGCGGCAAGCGCGGCATCGCCTCGCTGTGCATTGGCGGGGGTGAAGCGACGGCCGTGGCAGTCGAGCTGATTTAAGGCAATACAGCCTGCAACAGAGTGGCGCGCGCCCTTGCGTGCGCCGCCGCTCTGGGCAGCAGCCCGACTCAGCGACGACGATTTAACAGTTTGAACATCAGCTGATCCAAAATGCCCCAGATTTTCTGCTGCACGCGGATGTACCAAGGTCTGGCCAACCAGGCTTTGCCATCAATCAACTGGCTGTCGGCAAAGTCTCGCTCAAAGCACGCCGCCACGCTGGCGGTAAACGAGGGATCGAGCGCCTCAAGGTTGGCATCCAGGTTAAAGCGCAGGTTCCAGTGGTCGAAATTGCACGAGCCAATGCTCACCCAGTCGTCCACCAGCACCATCTTCAGGTGCAGAAAACGCGGCTGGTATTCGAATATCTGCACACCGGCCTTGAGCAAACTGGCGTAATAGCGCTGCCCGGCAAACCGGATGGGCGGATGATCCGTATTGTTACCGGCCAACAGCAGGCGCACATCAACACCCCGCGCAGCCGCTTGGCGCAGGACCCGGCGCACCCGCCACGTAGGGAGGAAATAAGGTGTGGCCAGCCAGATACGCCGCTTGGAGCTGCGCATCATGCGTACCAGCGAAAACAGAATGTCGCGATGCTGTACCGCATCGGCAAACGCGACACGGCCCAAGCCATCGCCCACAGCGGGTATTGCCAATAAAGTTTTCACACGCAATGGCAAGCGCGGTCGCCAGACGATCCAGCTTTGATCCACCCGCCACTGCCGTTCAAACAGCTGCAACCAGTCGGCCACCAGAGGGCCGCTGATTTCCACCATCACCTCATGCCAGCGGCTCTCGGCTTCACCTGGCAGCCAGAAGGCATCGGTGGCACCGGTGCCGCCGACAAACGCGAACTGCTCATCGACCACCAACACTTTGCGGTGGTCACGATGAAAGTTACGCACGCCATGCCGCCAGCGCACCGGGTTGTACCACCGCACCTGGATACCCGCGGCACCCAAGCGCTGACGGTCTGCCAGCAGCAAGCCTTGCCCGCCGTAGCCGTCAAACAGACAGCGCACCGTGACACCGCGCAGCGCCGCAGCACACAAGGCATCCAGCAACGCCGTGGCGCAGGCGCCGCTTTCCAGCAGATACAGCTCCAACTCAACATGGCGCTGAGCCGCATTAATACGTTTGAGCATTTGCGCGAAAAAACACGGTCCATCGACCAGCAGGCTTACCGCATTGCCGCGCCGCCAAGGGAATACGCTATAGGCCATGGGGCCCCACACAACACTGGGTTTCAGGCATGACAGGTCACGGAAAACAACGAAGAGGCCACCATAGCTGCCCTGCCCGGCAATGCAAGCCTGCGCAATGGCGTTGGCCTCAAGGCTTGGGTAACGCAGCGGGTTCGGGCAGCAGCTGACAACCCTGGCGCAGGCTCAGCCACTGCGCACTGTGCGTACGGCCCAGACCGCGAGCCGTAACGCGCTTATGCGCTGCATCATCCCAAAAGCCTGACAACGGCACGTACTGCGCCACGTAAGCCTCGCAATAATCCGCCGGATTGTTGGCCACGTAGCGGCATGAGCAATATTCCTTGGCTGAGTACGCGCCGATGATGTCGGGGAAGGCTTGCAGATGGGCGCGGTTTTGCCAGATCAAGGCGGCGAGCAACAACACGATCAGCAACAACACTGCACTGAACGGGCGACGACGGATCATGGCTGCACCTCAGTGGCCATGGCCGCGAGTACCAGTTTGAGGAAGTGATTGCGATCAAAGCTAGCATCACGATCATCGGCGTAACGCACAATCACCAGCTTCTCGTCAGGCAACACATACAAACCCTGCCCCCAGTGGCCTGAGGCGACCAACATGTTGCTCGGTGCATCCGGCCAAGGTTTACCCGCGCCAGCCACCGCCACGTTAAGCCACCATTGCCCGCCAGGCACCGCGTCACCAGGCTTCTCGGCCTGCGGCTGGTAATTGGCAAACGGCGTGCGGTTGAATTCGACCCAGGCCTTGGGCAGCAACTGCTGCTCGCCCCAGCGGCCATCGCGCTGCATCAGCAGGCCAACGCGGGCCAGGTCACGGGCACTCATGTAAGCGTAAGACGAGCCGACAAAGGTGCCCGCGGCATCGCGCTCCCACACCGCCGTCTTGATCCCCAACGGGTCAAACAGTGCAGTCCAGGGGTAATCGGCATAAGCCTCGGCGCCGACCATATTCTTCAATGCCGCAGCCAGTACGTTGCTGTCGCCACTGGAATAGCGAAAGCGCTGACCCGGTTCGGCGTCGGCGCTGTGTGCGGCCGTGAAAGCTGCCATATCGCTGCGCCCACGGGTGTAGAGCATCGCCACCACTGAGGATTTCAGCGGCGCGTATTCATAGTCTTCCTGCCAGTCCAGGCCCGAAGCCCAGTTGAGCAGGTGGCCGATTTTCACCTGCGGATGTGCGGCAAATGGCGGGTAGTAATCGGCCACCGGGGCATCCAGACGGAAACGCCCTTCACCGTAGGCGACTCCCATGGTGGTCGCCAACAGGCTCTTGGCCATCGACCACGTCAGGTGCGCGGTATCGGCCGTGGTGGGCGCGGCATAACGCTCGTACACCACTTGGCCATCACGTATCACCAGCAGGGCATCGGTGCGCACGCCCTGGCGGGTCGCGTCATCGCGGGTCGGGAAGGCGTAACGTTCAAGCTCACTGAGCGCGGCACTGGGCAGCGTCGGCTGGCTGGCCCAGTCGTCAGCTGGCCAGTTTTCGGCCTGCGCGGTCGCGCCACCCAGACCGAAGACACACGCCAGTATCAGCCGTCGTGCGGGAAACAGAGTGAAGGACATGGCGCCGCCTCTACAAGGATCGAAGGCGGCACCCTAGCATGGCGTCGATGACGACAAAAAGCGTCGAACGCGCCTGTTTATCCGGCGATTCGGCGCGAAACGTCAGTGCACTTAGCCGCCGATTACTTGGGTAGGCGGTAGTCTTCGGGGCCCATCAGGTCCATGCCGCATTCGAGGTTTTCGATCCAGTAGAGAAAAGCATTGATCATTTCCGCGCCGATAAACGGCCGCCCGTGTTGCGGCACGATCATCGCCACATCCATCTCGCGCACCATGGCCGCCCACAGTCGGCAAACCTTGTTGCCGGCCATGTAGCGCCGGTGAAAGCCGAGCATGTTCGGCACATGGTTGACGAAGTCCGTCACCGGGTGCGCGTCATCCACCAGGGAGGCGCCCATATCGCCAGAGAAGAGGATTTTGCTCACCGGGTCATACAGCTGGAAGTTACCCACCGAGTGCAGAAAGTGCGCCGGCACTGCTTTGAGCTTGCATTTGCCGAGGGCAAACGACTGGCCGCGATCCGGCAGTGCGATGATCCGGTCAAAGGTGTTGATGCCACGGCTGAGTGCCAGATAGTTGGCCGTCAGGTGCGGCAGAAAGCGCGCCCACAGCTTGGAGCAAATCACCTGCGCGCGGGTGTGCAGCAGCCATTTGTCCAGCGAGGCGATGATGTCCGGGTCCTGGTGCGACGCGAAGATGTAGGTCAGGTCCTGCACCGGGATGTGCTTGGACAGCTCCATCGACAGCGGCGTGTAGGTCAAGTCGCCGCCCGGATCGAGCAGTAGGTATTGCTCGTTGTCGGTGATCAGAAACTGGTTGGACTGCACGCCCTCACCGCTGACCAAGTCATCGAACATCATGCACTGATGCTCGCCGTTATCGAACAGCACTATAGGCTCGCGTCGCATGGCAGGCTCTCTCCCGAAAGGCGGCGAGCTTAATGCTGAAGCGAGCCGGCCTTACTGATCTGGATCAAGCCGACATGGCATGCGTTCGTTACGACTCATAAACCGCTGATCTCTATTTCGTCGTGGCTGGATAGCGCGCCATCCACCCTACATCTGAGCAAACGCTCGCGGATACATCCCAGGCATTGCATTACAGCGTTGTACCAAGCACTGCCAAAGCCTTCTCCAAGCGCTTGCGCCGCGCACTGTTGGCTATTGACAGCAGGCCCTTGTCGCGTTGCCACAACTGCGCCCAGTGCCAGTCGCCGGCGGCAAAGGCGGCATCCAGCTCACCACCCAGGCTGTCGAACTGGGCAAACAGACCGGCCAGCAGCAGATGGCTGCCAGCTGCGCTCGGGCATTGCCGCGCCATTTCTGCACAACCGGCCAACAGGCCAAGTAGGCGTAGCTGCAAGGCTTGCGGCCAGCTTGAGTCCTGGCCTACGGCAAACAGCCAAGCCGTCAATGCCGCCAGCACATGGGTGTCTTCCAGCGTGCGAAAGGGTTTCACGTAGTCATCCCAGCCATCACCCGGCAGGCGTTCGCAATGCGCCTCGTGCAGGTGCAAACGGCCATGGCTGATGTCCGGCATCAGCGGCAACGCTGGCAAGGTCTCGACGTGCACGCCCGGCGCGCCGTTGCGCACCACACCCAGCGCCAGCCTTACCGGCTGGCCGGGTTCATCCTCACGCGCGGCCACCAGCAGCCAGTCGGCGGCTTCAGCAGCGGTGACGAAATCCTTGCGTCCGGTGAGCGTCAGTGCGCTGATCCGCGTGCTCATGTCCGCCGTCTGGGTGCTGCGGTTTTCAGTCACGCACAACGCGCCCAACGTCCAGGGCGCAGCCGGCCAGAGTGCGCGCAACGCGCCTTGGTAACCGGCAAGAAACGCCAACCCCGGCGTTGCCGCCAAGCGCCCGCCGAGCACCGCCAGCTGCAACGGCGTCGGGTTAGCGCTGCGTTCGAGCAGGCTGGCGTACCACGCCTCTAGGCCCACGACGGGCAGACGCGCCTGCGGGCTCAACAATTGTTGCCAGTGCATGCATTGCTCCTTGTTGGCGTTATCTGTCACACAAGCATCACCAAAGCTTAACGGTGATGACACCACCGCTACCTAGCCTGAGCTTGCCCAACAAGATCGACCGGCCGCAAGACAAAAAACCGGCTTACGGAGACTCAGGCATGACTCAGATGGCAATCACCCGCGACCGCACTACTCCAGCACGGCGCCTGCAGGCCGAGCGTTTACTCGGTGCTGCCGCGCTACGCGAAGCCCAGGCCTTGCGCTTTCGCGTATTCAGCGCCGAGTTCGACGCCAAGCTCAAGGGTGCCGAGCAGGGTCTGGACATGGATGACTATGACATTCACTGCCAGCACATCGGCGTGCGTGACATGAACAGCGGCCAACTGGTGGCCACCACGCGTCTGCTCGATCATCAGGCCGCAGCCAGCCTGGGGCGCTTCTACAGCGAAGAAGAATTCAGCCTGCATGGCCTCGTGCACCTCGAAGGGCCCGTACTGGAAATCGGCCGCACCTGCGTTGACCCCGCCTACCGCAACGGCGCGACCATTGCCGTGCTCTGGGGCGAACTGGCCGAAGTACTCAATGAAGGCGGCTACCGCTACCTGATGGGCTGCGCCAGCATCTCTATGCAAGACGGCGGCATCCAAGCCCAGGCCATCATGCAGCGCTTACGAGAGCGCTACCTGTGCACCGAACACCTGCGCGCCGAGCCGAAGACCCCGCTGCCGGCGCTGGATGTGCCGAGCAACGTGATCACCGAAATGCCGCCACTGCTCAAAGCCTATATGCGCCTGGGTGCGAAGATCTGCGGCGAGCCGTGCTGGGACCAGGACTTCCAGGTCGCAGATGTGTTTATCCTGCTCAAGCGTGATGAGCTTTGTCCGCGCTATGCCAAACACTTTAAGGCAGCGGTATAAGCGCCCGTCGAGCACAGTTGCGCAACTCGCCGGCACGCTGTAGACAGTGCCGCCGTTTGTGTCTTGGCAACGAGAGAGCCTGATGAAGAAATTGCGTTTATACCTGCGCTTAGCGCGCCTGTTGGCAGTGATCAGCCTTGGCACCCTATTGGCGGCGGGCATCACCTTGCTAGAGCGCCTGGTACGGCATGACCTGATGCCAACCCGCCAACGCCTGACTCGCTGGTTTCTCGCACGTTTGGCGGCGGCGCTGCCGTTCCGTCTGCAGGTGCAGGGTGAGCTACCGCAGCAGCCGATGCTGTGGGTCAGCAATCACGTGTCCTGGACCGATATCCCGCTGCTCGGCATGCTCACTCCGCTGTCGTTTCTGTCCAAGGCCGAGGTGCGCAGTTGGCCCGTCGCAGGCTGGCTGGCACTCAAGGCAGGCACCCTGTTTATCCGCCGCGGCTCGGCGGATAGCGGGCTGCTCAATCAACAACTCGGCAACCACTTGCAGCAAGGGCGCAACCTGCTGATCTTCCCCGAAGGCACCACCACCGATGGCCTCGATCTGCGCACCTTTCACGGCCGCCTGCTGAGCAGCGCCATCGACAGCGGCGTCGCGGTGCAACCGGTGGCCATCCGTTACCTGCGCGGAGGCCAGCCGTGCAGCGTGGCGCCGTTTATTGGTGATGACGATATGCTCTCGCACCTGCTGCGCTTGCTCGGCAGTGACCTGGCTGAGGTGCAGATCCAGCTGCTCACGCCGATTGCCAGCGCCGAGCTGAGTCGCAATGCCCTGGCGCGCGCCGCACAGCAATCGATCCGGCAGGCACTGTTTGGTGCAGCCGAGGCTGAGCGGCCAGTAGCCATTCAAGACCAGGCCGCTTAATCCGCCAACCCTCGCTCACGGGCAACAAAGGCCTGTAGCTCGGGATAAAACTGCTGAAAATCCGCCAGCAGCGGCTGGTACAGCCGCTGCAACTCAGGCATCGCACCCTCCAACCCTTGTGGGCGCGACAGGCGTCGCTGAATCCCGCCGACCACCTGCTCCAGCACGGCAAATTCACGGTAACTGCCCAACCAGTCCTGCGCCGCCATACGTGGCGCAATCAGCGCCAGGCGCTCAGGCAAACGCGGCTCGGTATTGAGCACCTGATAAACCCGCCCGGTGAAGATAGGCAAAGGCTCGGCGGCGTAGTCGGTCCAGTTCAGCGCCAGGCAGTGATCGAAAAACACGTCCAGCAGAATCCCGGCATAACGTCGCCGCTCGGCAGGGAAACGCGCCCGCGCCTGCAACTGCAGCGGATGGCTGTCGGTAAACACATCAATGCGCCGGTGCAGGCGAATCGCCGCTTCGATATCCGCCGGCCACTGCCCGGCCAGCGGCCCTTTGACGAAATCGCCATACAGGCTACCGAGCAATTGAGCCGGCGCGTCGCCGCCGAGGTGTAAATGCGCGAGGTAATTCATGCCTTACAGCTTACACATCAGCACCCGTGATGATGACTATCGTCACGAACGATCTGTATATCGTCAGTGACCGATATAAGGTTCGCCCCATCGCGATATGGCGTGACAGCACACACGGGACGACCCGCATGCAACTCGACATTGATGAAGTGATCAAAGCCCTGTCCCACCCAGTGCGACGCGACATCCTGCAATGGCTGAAAGACCCGCAGGCGTATTTCGCCGACCAGGACCACCCGCTGGACATCGGCGTTTGCGCCGGGCAAATCGACCAACGCACCGGGCTGTCGCAGTCGACAGTGTCCGCGCACCTGGCGACCTTGCAACGCGCCGGCCTGATCAGCAGCAGAAAGGTCGGCCAGTGGAATTTCTTCAAACGCAATGAAGAGACCATCCAGGCGTTCCTCACGCACATCAGC
The DNA here is from genome assembly GCF_028680365.1 of Pseudomonas sp. MIL19. Taxonomy (NCBI): domain Bacteria; kingdom Pseudomonadati; phylum Pseudomonadota; class Gammaproteobacteria; order Pseudomonadales; family Pseudomonadaceae; genus Pseudomonas; species Pseudomonas sp. MIL19. The sequence continues at coordinate 16,299 of NZ_JAPPVG010000007.1, forward strand.
CAAACGCTTTAAACCTAACCCTTATTCATCTTTATCAGGAACTGACGGCATGCCTACAGCGCTTCTCGTCCTCGCTTTATCCGCGTTTGCCATCGGCACCACGGAATTCGTCATCATGGGTCTGCTGCCGGAAGTGGCTGGCGACCTCGGCGTATCGATCCCCGGTGCCGGTTGGCTGGTGACCGGTTACGCCCTCGGCGTGGCCATCGGCGCGCCCTTTATGGCGCTGGTCACCTCCAGCTGGCCGCGCAAAGCCGCGCTACTGACGCTGATGAGCATCTTTATCGGCGGCAATCTATTCTGTGCCCTGGCCAGCGACTATCAAATGCTGATGCTGGCGCGGGTGATCACCGCCCTCTGCCATGGCGCGTTCTTTGGTATCGGCTCGGTGGTGGCCGCCAGCCTGGTGCCGGCTAACCGCCGCGCCTCGGCCGTGGCGCTGATGTTCACCGGCTTGACCCTGGCCAATGTGCTCGGCGTGCCGCTGGGCACCGCCTTGGGCCAATACGCCGGCTGGCGCTCGACCTTTTGGGCGGTCACGGTGATCGGTGTGATCGCATTGATCGGTTTGTGGCGCGTACTGCCGAATAAAACCGATGAAGTGAAGGCCGATTTTGCCAGCGAGGTGCGCGCCCTGCGCGGGGCTGGGTTGTGGCTGGCGCTGAGCACCACGGTCATGTTCTCCGCGTCGATGTTTGCCCTGTTCACCTATATCGCACCGCTGCTCGGTGATGTCACCGGCGTGTCACCCAACGGCGTGACCTGGACCCTGCTGCTGATCGGCCTTGGCCTGACCCTGGGCAACGTGCTCGGCGGCCGCCTGGCTGACCGCAATTTGAAAGCCACCCTGCTCGGCGTATTCGTCGCCATGGCCGTGGTCTCGACTCTGTTCAGCTGGACCAGCCAGGCGCTGATCCCGGCCGAAGTCACCCTGTTCCTCTGGGCCATCGCCGCCTTTGCCGCCGTACCCGCCTTGCAGGTCAATGTGGTGGCCTTCGGCAGCGGCGCCCCGAACCTGGTCTCGACCCTGAATATTGGCGCCTTCAACCTCGGCAATGCCCTCGGCGCCTGGGTGGGTGGCCTGGTGATTGCCGAAGGTTTTGGCCTCACCCGCGTGCCCCTGGCAGCAGCAGCCCTGGCTTTACTGGCGCTGCTCGCCACCCTGCTGACCTTCAGCACCCGTACGCCTGCACCTGAACTTGCACTCAACGAATAACCTGAGAGGACCGTCCCATGACTACGCTTTTTGACCCGATCAAGATCGGCGACCTTGAACTGAACAACCGCATCATCATGGCCCCGCTGACCCGCTGCCGCGCCGACGAAGGCCGCGTGCCCAACGCGATGATGGCCGAGTACTACGTGCAGCGCGCCTCAGCTGGCCTGATCATCAGCGAAGCCACCGCCGTGACGCCGATGGGCGTCGGCTACCCGGACACCCCCGGCATCTGGTCGGATGAACAGGTGCGTGGCTGGAGCAACATCACCAAGGCTGTGCATGCCGCCGGCAGCAAAATCGTCCTGCAGCTGTGGCACGTCGGCCGGATCTCCGACCCGATTTACCTGAATGGTCAGCTGCCAGTCGCGCCGAGCGCCATCCAGCCGGCTGGGCACGTCAGCCTGGTGCGTCCGATGAAGGACTACGTCACCCCGCGCGCCCTGGAAACAGAAGAAATCGCCGACATCGTCGACGCCTATCGCCTGGGCGCGGAAAACGCCAAAGCCGCCGGTTTTGATGGCGTGGAAATCCACGGCGCCAACGGTTACCTGCTCGACCAGTTCCTGCAAAGCAGCACCAACCAGCGCACTGACCGCTACGGCGGCAGCCTGGAAAACCGTGCGCGCCTGCTGCTGGAAGTCACCGATGCCGCGATTGAAGTCTGGGGCGCTGGCCGCGTGGGTGTGCACCTGGCACCGCGCGCCGACTCCCATGACATGGGCGACGCCAACCGCGCCGAGACCTTTACCTACATCGCGCGCGAGCTGGGCAAACGCGGCATCGCCTTTATCTGCGCCCGTGAGAAAGAAGCCGACGACAGCCTGTCGCCAAGCCTGAAAGAAGCCTTCGGCGGCGTGTTTATCGCTAACGAACGCTTCACCAAAGATCAGGCCAACGCCTGGCTGCAAAGTGGTAAGGCCGATGCCGTGGCCTTCGGCATTCCATTTATCGCCAACCCAGACCTGCCAGCCCGCCTGGCGCAAGACGCCGAACTGAACACCCCGCACCCAGAAACCTTCTATGGCAAAGGCCCAGTCGGCTACCTCGACTACCCGACGCTGTAAACCAAGTGGCTAGCCGCCTCAAGCCTAGAATCGAATAGGTTCCAGACCTGAAAACGCCCGGTGCATTGCATCGGGTGTTTTCAAATGCGCTATGCCTCGCCGTCATCTACGCGAAAAATTTGCTGCGCCCCCCCTATTGCGGGTCAGTTCGACACTGACTGGCGCTACGACGTGGTGATCAGTGACATCAAGACGTTTGCCAGCTTAGTTGCTCGCTTGCATCCGCTCATGACCCGAACCAAATGTGTGCAAACCAGTCACGACCTGCCCCGTTGCAGACCAGCCTGTTCACTTGTCACAAAAAAATGTTTGAAAAAACAGATAAACCCGCACTTTATTGTGCAAATTGCACAACTATCCTTGTACTTCTCGCCCAGGCATATGCCCCTAGATAAAGTGGCACGTTGCCTGCAAATGCCAGGTTCTTACCCACTCTGGAGAGATGGACATGAGCCAAGCCCCGCAAGACAGCGACTACCCCCTGAGTGAAGTGCCAAGTGGCGCCCGCAAAGGACTGCTATCAACCTCCGTTCTGCTGTTCGGCTTCACCTTCTTTACCGCTACCATGTTTGCCGGCGGCAAGATTGGCATGGCCTTCGACTTCAAAACCCTCATATGGGCCGCAGTGCTCGGTAACTTGCTGCTTGGGCTTTATGCGGCCGCACTGGGCCTGATCGCCTGCCGTAGCGGTCTCAACTCGGTGCTAATGGGGCGTTTCTGCTTCGGCGAGATGGGGAGCAAACTGTCAGACTTCCTCCTCGGCTTCACACAAATTGGCTGGTATGCCTGGGGTACTGCGACCATTGCTCTGGTGCTGGTACGCCTACTCGGCCTGCCCGAGGGGCTGACTATTCCGCTGATGGTGCTGTTTGGCTTTGGCTTCTGCATCACCGCCTTTATTGGCTACCGTGGCCTTGACCTGCTGTCACGTGTGGCGGTGCCGGCGATGCTGGTTCTGCTGGTTTCATCGCTGTGGATTGCTACGCGTGATGCAGGTGGCTGGACAGCATTGCTGGCCATCGAGCCCAAGGACAGCATGACGCTGAGCATGGCCATCACCCTGGTCTTCGGCACCTTCGTCAGCGGTGCGACCCAGGCCACCAACTGGACCCGCTTCGCCAAAAGCGGCCGCGTGGCGGTGTTTTCGAGCCTGATCGGCTTCTTTATCGGCAACGGTTTGATGATCATCGCCGGTGCCTATGGGGCCATCGTTTACCAACAACCGGATGTGGTTGAAGTGCTGGTACTGCAAGGCCTGTCCATGGCCGCCGTGGTGATGCTGTTCCTTAATCTGTGGACCACTCAGGACAACACCATCTACAACTTCGCCGCTGCCGGCTGCAACATGCTGCGCACAGACCGCCGCAAAACCGTGACCCTGGTCGGCGCCGGCATCGGCACCCTGCTGGCCATCGGCGGCATGTACGAAATGCTGATTCCGTTCCTGATCCTGCTTGGCTCAATCATTCCGCCCATCGGTGGGGTCATCATGGCCAACTATTTCTACTGCCATAAACAGCACTACCCGAAACTGGCCGAGGCGCAATTACCGGCCTTCAACTGGACTGGGCTTGGCGCCTACCTAATCGGTGCAGTGTGCGCGTACCTATCGCCCTGGGTTGCCCCCATCGTTGGCATTCTGGTCGGCGCGCTTGCTCATATCGTGCTGTTTGAAGTGCAACGTGCGCTGAACGGTCAACTGCAGGCCAAAGCCAACCCATGAGCCTACGCGTGGCTGACGTGCTCGCCCTCCCTGGTCTGCAAAGCCTGCAGTTACGGGCCGGCGCTGCTGGGCTGGACAACCCGGTACGCTGGCCATACGTGGCCGAGAACGAAGGTATTGCCGATTGGGTGATGGGCGGCGAGCTTATTTTCGTGACTGGCATCAACCACCCGCGCAACGAAGCCAACCTGCTGCAGCTGGTGCGTGAAGGCCACCAGCGGGTGGTCGCCGGCCTGGTCATTCTGACCGGCGAGGAGTTTATCCAGCACATCCCCCGCTCGGTGATCGACGAGGCCGAGCACCTCGGCCTCCCGCTACTGGAGCAGCCCTACCAGTTAAAAATGGTCATCGTCACCCAGGCCATCGGTACGGCACTGGTCGAGGAGCAAGTGCTCGGCCGCTCGCGCCAGCATGTGCTGGAACAGCTATTGGAGGGCGACTATCGCTCGCTGGAGGTGCTACTGCAGCGCGCCAACAACCTGCGCCTGCCGTTAGCGGTGCCGCGCCAGGTGGCGCTGTTCAAGCTCGAAGGTGGCGAGCGTTTATTCAGCACCGAACCGCCAGATCAAGCCGAACGTCAGCTGCAAAGCCACCGCCAGCAACTGCAACGCCAGTTAGAACAGAGCCTGAGTGAACTCGGTGACGCCCTGGCACCAATCTGCCAAGGCGAGCATTGGATCGCCCTGCTACCCGCCCGCGACAGCCAACACGAGCAACGCAATCGACGCGCCATGATGAAACTGCTGGAGCAGCTCAATCAGCAACTGGCACCGCTGCGCCTGTTTCTCGGCCTAAGCGACGGTGATCACCGCCCTGAACACTATGCCCACGGCCTGAGTGAAGCGCGCCAGGCCTTGGTCGCGGCGCAATCGTTCCCCGAGCGCCTAGGGCTTTGCAGTTTCAACGAACTGGGCGTGCTTGAATTGCTCGGCGCAATTCGTGACCGCACCCTGCTCGACCGCTTCGTCGAGAACATACTCGGTGCCCTGATCGGCGATGATTCGCGCCACGAACCCGTGCTAATGCCGACCCTGGAGGCGTGGTTCCATGAGAACGGTAACCTGGCCTTGGCCGCCCAGCGTCTGGCCGTACACCGCAACACCCTAGGCCATCGCCTGCAACGTATCGAAGCCCTGACCGGCTGTTCATTCGACGATCCGCATGATCGCCTGAACATCGCCGTAGCCCTGCAAATCTGGCGGCTCTCGCCGCCGCGAAGTACAAGGAATAGTGGATGAACATCGTCAACGCCCGCCTACGCAAGCAACCCGGCTTGTACCGCATCGAACTGGACGGTGAGCGCATTGCCGCGATCACGGAGCAGCCGGCCCTCGTTGCTGCCACGGCCAACGACCTGGACGCCGCCGGCAACCTGGTCACTGCGCCCTTTATCGAGCCACACATTCACCTCGACGCCACCCTCACTGCCGGCGAACCCGCCTGGAACATGAGCGGCACGCTGTTTGAAGGGATCGAGCGCTGGGGTGAGCGCAAGGCGTTGGTCACCCATGAAGACACCAAGCAGCGGGCGCGCAAGACCATCGACATGCTGGTCGACCATGGCATCCAGCACGTGCGCACCCACGTCGACGTGACCGACCCGACGCTCGCCGCGCTAAAAGCGATGGTCGAGGTACGCGAAGAGGTGCGTCACCTGATCGACCTGCAGATTGTGGCCTTCCCCCAAGAAGGTATCGAATCCTTCGCCAACGGCCGCGCATTGATGGAGCAGGCGATAGCCCTCGGCGCCGATGTGGTGGGCGGCATTCCGCACTTTGAGAACACCCGTGACCAGGGCGTTAGCTCAATCAAGTTCCTCATGGACTTAGCCGAGCGCACCGGTTGCCTGGTGGATGTGCATTGCGACGAAACCGACGATCCGCACTCGCGGTTTCTCGAAGTGCTGGCCGAGGAAGCGCGCGTGCGCGGCATGGGTGAGCGCGTGACTGCCAGCCACACCACGGCTATGGGTTCTTACGACAACGCTTATTGCTCAAAGCTGTTCCGCCTGCTCAAGCAATCGCAGATCAACTTTATCTCCTGCCCTACCGAGAGTATCCACCTGCAAGGTCGCTTCGACAGCTTCCCCAAGCGCCGCGGCCTGACTCGCGTGGCGGAGCTTGATCGGGCGGGGATGAACGTCTGCCTGGCGCAGGACTCCATCGTCGACCCTTGGTACCCACTGGGTAACGGCAACATCCTGCGTATTCTCGAAGCCGGCCTGCACATCTGCCACATGCTCGGTTACGACGATCTGCAGCGCTGCCTGGACTTCATCACCGACCACAGCGCGAAAACCCTGAACCTGGGCGAGCGTTATGGATTGGCGGTAGGGCGCCCGGCGAATGTGCTGATTCTGTCCGCGCCTGACGATTATGAAATGCTGCGCAGCCAGGGCCACGCGCTGGTTTCGATCCGTGCAGGCAAGGTGCTGATGCAGCGCACACCCGCGCAGATCAGCCGCCTCGGCTAGGCCTTAATCACGCGGGGCTGGCGGGGCAACCCTGACGCTGGCCGACATCCCCGCACTCAGGGGTACATCCTGCGGCAGGCTCTGCAACTCGATACGCACCGGAATCCGTTGGGCTAAACGCACCCAGTTAAAGGTGGGCTCAACGTTGGCCAGCAGCTGCGCATCTACCACTGCGTTGCGGTCGGTGATGCCGCGGCTGATGCTTTGCACCTTGCCCTGCAGCGGCTCATTGCTACTCATCAAGATCACCTCGGCTGCCGCACCGACTTGAATGCCGGGCAACTTGGTTTCCTCAAAATAGGCCTGCACATAGAAGGAGCCGTCGGCCACCAGCGCCATCACCGCCTGCCCGGCCTGCACATAGTTGCCCTGGGCCAATTGCAAGTTAGTGACCTGACCGTCACGCGGGGCGCGTACTTCGCTGCGCTGCAGATTAAGCACGGCCACCTTCACATCCGCCTCAGCCTGCTGAAGCTCGGCACGGGCGATTTGCGCGGTGATCAGCGCGTTTTCACGCAACTCCGCACTGATGGCCTGCGTGCCTAAACGGGCGCGCCGACTGGCCTCGTGTTGCCGCAGGTTTAGCTGCTGGCGACGGGTCTCCGCCATTGCCCGCGCCTTGTCCAGAGCGGCCTGATAGCGCTCACGGTCAATCGTCATCAACAGATCACCAGCCTTGACCTGCTGGTTATCCTGCACCTGCAGTTCGACGACCCAGCCGGACACATCCGGGGCAATGGTCACCACATCGGCGCGCACCCGGGCGTCACGGGTCCAGGGTGAAAACATATAGAAGTGCCACAGCCACCAGCCGGCCAGCACGGCCACTAAGACAACGACTAGGGTCACGACCACGCGGGGAAGTGCATTCATTTCCAACTCCTTACCAGGTGGCCAGCGTGGCGACTAACGCCGCCAGCACGCACACATAGAGGGCACAGTCGAACAACGCTTCGTGCCAGATCCAGCGCGCCAGGCCCGCGCGCTGTAAGCCCAGGCGCAATAGCCCGGTCAACAGCAACGCCAGCAGCGCATATAACAGCATTGGGCTGAGCAACACGCCGCCCACGGCCCATTCACGCAATTCCATCCGGCTCTCCTTGGCGCAGGCACCAGTGGCGCCAGCTGTGGGTCAATTGCAACAGTGCAGCCTCGGCCAGGCGCAGTTCGATGGCTGGCGGCTGCGCGTGCAGGGCTTGCACCAGCGTCTCGACAGGCGCTTGCAAAGCATCCGCACGCTCGGCCGCAGGCCCGCGACGTAGCAGGTCGCGCACCTCATTGAAGAAGCGCTGCTCGGCCGCGCGGGGCCGATTGCTAGCCGCCCCCAGGCACGCACGCAGGTGCAGCAGTTCATCACCCAGATCGAGGCTGTCGACACCATCGTCCCAGCGACTGCGGGCGGCCTCTGGCAGCTGCGGGTAATGCCGGGCCAGTTGCAACAAGCGGTCGGCCATGCGCCCACCGAACCAGTTCTCCGCACCCTCCAGCGCTCGCGTGCACAGCCGCGCCAGGTCATCCAGGGTCGCCCGCAATAAACGCCGGCCATGCCAGCACGGGTCGCGCAGGGTAATCAGGCGAAACGCCAGAATCGCGCAGCCAACACCGACGAGCATGGCCAGTGCCTCGTTGAGAAAGAACGCGACGTCATAAATCATGGTGTTGCTCGGCGCACAGAGCACGATGAAGTGCAAACAAAAGGAGGTTGCCGTGCCGGCCAGCGCCGGTCGCGCCATACCCAGCAGGCCGAAAAACAGTGGCACGCCGAGGACCAAGCCAAGCATGGCAAAGCTACTCAGTTGCGGCAGCAGCAGTTGGCCGACAATAAAGGCCACCGGCAACGCATAGAAAATACCGCGCAGGAAGGACATGCCGATCAGGTCGGCGTTCTCGCGGCTGGCAAACAGGCTGCACACCACCGACGCCAATAGCAGCGCACCACTGGCGGCGGGCCAGCCGGTCGCCAGCCAGAAGGCCGACAGCACCAGCAGCGCCAGGCAACTGCGCAGGCCATACACCGCCGCCGTCTGCAGATCGCGGTGCCAGGACAGTGCTGGCGAAGCATCGGCTGGAGCATCGCCCGACTCCACCGCCAGCAACGCCTGCTGCGCGCGCATCAGCTGACGCACCAACACCCCCAGGCGGGCCAAGCAATAGTGGCGGGGCGAGGTCATGCTGCCCTCATCAGATGCTGCACGCAGGCTGTCGTAGAGCGCTTGCTGCGGCTGCACTTCAGGGTTGGCCAGCAGCGCCTGAACCTGTTCCAGCCATGGCGCCAGTGCATGCGCATCCTGCGGCGCCAGTTGTTGCCACTGGCGCGCCACCCCACGGGCCAGCCGCAACAGCCCGAGCAACTCCCGGCTCAAGACCTGCAAGGCGCGCGCGCGCTGACGGCCGCTGCGGCCCTCGAACCAGGCATGTTCACGCTGGGCGTCCACCGCTACGATACGCCCGAGGGTTTCCAGCAGGCCCTGCCGTCCAGCCTCACGCCCCTGCAACGCGGCCGCCGCCACATGGCTAACGCCCAGCAAAGCCGCCCGCGCCTGCAGCACCAGCTGGTGTTCCACACGCTGCGGCCAGAGCACCGCGCTGACCACCATTGAACAGAGAATACCTAGGCAGATCTCGGTGCAGCGCGCCACCGCTTCATCGAACACCAGCAAGGGTTTGTCGACAATCGGCAGGCAGATAATCGCCACCGTGTAGCCGGCCAGCACGAAGGAGTAAGCCCACGCGCTGCGCAGCAAGGTAGACGCCGCCGTGCAGAGCCCCAGCCATAACGCCATGGTCAGCAGAAACAACCACGGGGCTTGAGCAAACGCGCCCATGAACACCACCGCCATGACCGTGCCCACCAGGGTACCCAGTAGCCGCGCCAAGCCTTTTTGCACGACCATGCCGGCCAGCGGCTGGGCCACGATGAAGGCCGTCATCAGCGCCCACTGTGGCTGATCTAACCCGAAACGCAGGGCACACCAAAGCGCCAGCCCGCCACTGAGCAAGGTTTTGCCCGCAAACTGCAAAGCGGCATTACTGGGCATCAGAAAAGCGGAAACAGCGTCGCGCACAGCGGCTACCTGAATGATTCACTAAACAAAAAGTAGCTGGCCATAACGGGAGCAGCTAAACATTCTCAGCTAATTATTAGCTGACTAACATTTTATATCCAGAATACCCTATCCATCTGTCGTCTTTGCTGAGCGCTACTGACGAGCCGTCAAACCCTGCGCGGCCAAGATGGAAAAACCCGCCGATTGGCGGGTCCATAACTGAAGGCGAGCGGTTAATCGCCCACTACTAGGTGCCACGGCAACAGACGCCCCGCGCACAGCCGAATCGCAAAGCGCCTCAGCGGGCGTCGATCTGCTGTTGTAGGTTCTGCACCTGGGCCTGCAGGGTGTTGATATTGCGGGTCATCTGCGCGCGGAAGGCGTCAAACTCGGCCGTGCTGTTACCGGCGGAACGGGTTTCCAGATCACCTTTAACCACCAGCAGATCCTGCTCCAGACGAGCGATGGCCTGGTTCGGGTTGCCGAGCTTCTTCAATGCCGCTACATCTGCGCTCATCCCGGCCACCTTCTCATCGAGTTTGGCTTGAGCCGCCAAGGCGCTCTTCAGGCTGGCCTGTTCTTTTGTCAGCGCTGCTTGCTCGCTACTGAGTTTGTTGAGTGTGGCTTCCAGCTTTGCGCCACCCCCTTCCTGGCTCTTCAGTTGCACGGCCAGCTGCTCAAGGCGTTTGCTTTGCTCGCTCTGCTGGCTGCTCGCACCCTGCTGGCGCTTGCCCAACTCCGCCAATTGGCTTTCCAGCTGTTTAACGCGCAGCTTCAGCGCTTCGCTGCCGCTGGTCACCGAAGACTCAGTGGCCACCACCTTGCCGGAAATATCCTGAATCCGCCCCGCCGCTTCCTCGCTGATCCGTGCGAAGCTCTCCTGGGTGGCTACCAGTTGCTGCTCCATCAAGCTGATCTGCTGAAAGCTCCACCAGCCGAGCCCGCCCAGGGCAATCATCAACGCGCCAACCAGCGCCCACAACGGGCCCGTGCTGGCCGGCTTGATCGGTGCAGCCGTGGCAGCACGGCCATAGCCATTGCCGCGCGGGGGCTCTGGGTGATCGGTCGCATACTCATCGTGATCGCGCTGTTCTGCCCGCAGGCTGGGCACGTGATCGAGTTCGTCGTGGGCATCGTTACGCATGGGTCAACCTTCAAGAAAGCGCGGGGGTCACAAATGCGGCGCAGTATAACGGTTCGCGCGCAACGCTTCAGTGTCGCGCCAAGTCGGGGCGAAACGCACTGACCAAGGGCACGGCACAGGTCATCGACACGCTGCAACCCGCGCAGTTCCGCAGACGCAGGGCTGGTATGCGCTTTGCAGTCACAGACTGGCGACATCGGCGCAACATCAGGGCATGCAGTCCGGCGGCAATAACGGGGGAAAGGTTCATGGAGCTAAACAGAGAAGTATTGGACTGTATGAAGAGCCTGCGCCGTCGGCTGCGAGAAGAGCTGGCGCTGGACATTCGCCTGAGCCAGCCAGACGCGATCAACAGCATGCTCAGCGCCTGTCTCACCTCAAGCAACGAGGAAACCCGCCGGCTGGGGCAGCTGCTCGCCCAGTACAGCGACCGCCCTTTCGCGCCGGCCGGCGCCGCCCCGCGCATGCAGGCCGGGCATCCGCTGCTGGTGGAAGAGCAGGCACCTCGGCCGACCAGTGACTCGGTGCGCATGTACCGCGGCCAACGCGTCTACGCCTGAGTCAGCGCGGGTGCTGCGCCTGCCACCCGGCGCAGAATTCATCCAACGCACTCCACAAACTGACCTTGGGGTCGTACCCCAGGTACTGCTGCGCGCGGCTGATATCCAGGGAGAAATCCTTAGCCATCACAGCCACGCCCAAGCGAAATAGCGTCGGCTCCGGACGGCCCGGCAAGAGCGTGCACAGCCCTTCATTCAACGTTGCGGCGCCGTAAGCCAGACCATAGGGCAGATGGCGTGTGACAGTTGGAAGGTCGAGTTTGCGCAACACATAATTGACCACATCCCACAGCGGCACTGGCGCGCCATTGCTGATGTTGTACACCTGCCCCAGTGCCGGCCCCGCGGCCAGCAGGCAACTCATCAAGGCCTCGTTAAGGTTGTGCACGCTGGTGAAGTCGACCTTATTCAAACCGTTGCCGATGATCGACAAGCGGCCCTTGCGCTGCATATTGATCAAGCGCGGGAAAATGCTGGTGTCGCCTGCGCCGGTGACAAACCGCGGACGCAGCGCCAGCACTTCCAGGCCAAATTCCTGGGCCGCGAACACGTGCTGCTCGGCGAGAAACTTGGTCTTGCCGTAATGATCGGAAAAACGCTTGGGCAGTTGCTCTTCCTTCAAACCGACATGTGCCTGGCCGTCGAAGTACACCGAGGGTGAAGACAGGTGCACCAGCCGCCGTACCTTCTGCTTCAGGCAGGCATCCACCACGTTTTCAGTAACACTGACATTAGCCTGATAAAAGTGCTCGTAACGCCCCCACACCCCGACAGCGCCAGCACAGTGCACCACCGCATCGATGCCCCGGCACAGCTGCTGCACCAGCGCCGGATCGGACAAGTCACCTTGGATAAACTCCGCACCACGTGCACACAGGTACTCAACGCCCTCGGCGCGGCGGCCGTTGACCCGCACATCCATGCCCTGCTCCAGAGCATGGCGGGCAAAACGCCCACCAATAAAACCGCTGGCCCCGGTTACCAGAATCTTCATTGCCGCCCCCCGCTGAACATACTCGATGCGCCACTTTAGCAGCGCCCAGTAGCGCTCGCCGTGGCATTGCAGGCCAGATCAACGACTGCGCCTACCCTCTAATAGCCCAGCAGCCAACGCGCTAGCAGCTAAGCTGTGCCCCACACCGTATGACAAAGGAGCAACTGAATGGCCACGCACTGGATGATCTACGGCGCAAACGGTTACACCGGCCACTTGATCGCCGCCGAAGCCAAGCGCCAGGGTCTCACACCGATTCTGGCAGGGCGCAACCCGGCGGCGGTGCATGCCCTTGGCAGCCTGCTGGGCCTGGAATGCCGGATTTTCGATATTCACCAGCCGGACCGCGCCAAGGAGGCCCTGGCCGATATTGCGGTGGTCGCCCATTGCGCCGGGCCGTTTTCTGCCACCAGTGCGCCGATGCTCGATGCCTGCCTGGCCAGCGCCACCCACTATGTCGATATTACGGGCGAGATCAGCGTGTTTGAGGCGGCGTATCGGCGTGATCAACAGGCGCGCGAACTGGGTGTGGTGGTATGCCCCGGCGTAGGCTTCGATGTAATCCCCAGTGATTGCCTGGCCGCCTGCCTGCATCAGGCGCTGCCCGATGCCACCCACCTGGCGCTGGGTTTCGACTCGGGCAGCGGGCTGTCGCCAGGCACCGCCAAAACCTCGGTGGAAGGCCTCAAGCTGGGCGGAAAAGTGCGCCGTGCAGGTGTCATCACCGATGTGCCGCTGGGCTATAAACGCCGCGCCATCAACTTTGGTCGCGGTGAAAAAACCGCGGTGACGATTCCCTGGGGCGATGTCTCCACCGCCTACCACTCCACGGGCATCGACAATATCGAGGTGTACCTGCCGACGCCGACAGCCGCGGCGATTGTCATGCGTCTGATCGACCCGCTGCGCCCTCTGCTGGGTCTGGATGCCGTGCAGAACTGGCTTAAGCGGCTGATTGAAAAACGCGTCAGTGGCCCCGATGAAGCCACCCGCGTACGCCAGCGTACCTGGCTCTGGGGCGAGGCGCGCAATGCCGCCGGCGTGGTGAAAACCGCTCGCTTGGAAACCGCCAACGGCTATGACGTGACCGTGCACGGAGCCCTGCTGGCGGTACGGCACCTGCTTGATTACAACGGCCCTGGCGGCTACTTCACCCCGTCGAAACTCCTCGGCGCACGCTGTGTGGAGCAATTGCCTGGCTCAAAAGCCATCCGCTTCGACTAAACCAATACCCGCTGCGCCACGGTTGGTGCTAGCGATTTAGCGCTTCGCGGCCACCAAACCGGCGACCGCATGGCGCTGCAAATGCTGGGTCAATGCGCTCAGCAGTTCGCCGCCGCTGCGCCAGTGATGCCAATACAGCGGCACATCCAGTGGCCGCTCAGGCAGTAACTCGCATAACCGGCCCGCCGCCAGCTCCCCCTGCACCTGCAGCTCAGGCATCAAGCCCCAGCCCAAACCGGCTTCGGCCAGCCGCACGAAGCCTTCGGACGACGGACACAGGTGATAAACAAATCCGCCTTCTACGCCCAGCGCCGACAGGTAGCGGTGCTGCAAGAGATCATCCGGGCCAAAGACAATCGCCGGCGCCTGCGCCAACTCCGTGGCTGTTACGCCGTGGGGAAAATGCCGCGCAATAAACCCGGGGCTGGCCAAGGCACGGTAACGCATGCTGCCCAGCAACAGTGCCCGTGCACCGGCCACCGGCCGTTCGCTGCCACACACACAGGCCGCCACCTCACCGGCCCGCATACGCTTGAGGCCAACATCCTGATCTTCCACCACCAGCTCCAGCAGCAAGCCCTGCTCCGTACAAAAACTGCCCACGGCCTGCGCCCACCAGGTGGCCAGGCTGTCTGCATTTAAGGCGATGCGTAGCCGCTCGGGTGGCCCGCCTTCATCCAGCCCAGGCACCTGCGCTTGGATATCACGTTCTAACAGTCGCACCTGCTGCACATGGTTAAGCAACCGCCGACCGATTTCCGTTGGTACCGGAGGCAGCGCCCGCACCAGCACCGGCTGCCCCACGCGCGCCTCCAGCAGCTTGATGCGCTGGGACACCGCCGACTGCGACAAACCCAGCACCTGAGCGGCGCGTTCGAAGCCGGCCTGCTCCACAACAGCCGCCAGAGCGGCGAGTAATTTGTAGTCGAGCAAATCAGTTTCCCTAATGAGTAATCACCAATATTTGTTTCTCTTATACATCCACGCGCAACAGACTCGCCACATTACCCACCACAATCAGAGCACTCTCCATGGCCGGCGAAACCTCACTGACAACCTTGCTACGCAGCATGACGCCCTTGCTGAATGAGGGTGCCTACGTCTTTTGCAGCCTACCTGACGCCACTCAACTGCAAGGTGTGCAGCCGCTGGGCAGCTTCCAGGAACGCGAAGGCCTAACCGTGATTGTGCAGCGCCAGCAGGCCGAACAGCTGCAGCTTGAAATCGATTATGTGGCGGCCTGGCTGACTCTCAACGTTCACTCAGCGTTAGCGGCAGTCGGTTTGACGGCGGCCGTGGCCGGCGCGCTGGCGGACGCAGGGATCAGCTGCAATGTGATCGCCGGCTATTACCACGACCACCTGTTTGTCGCCCATGCCGACGGCCCGCGTACCCTCGGCGTGCTGCAGCAACTGGCCAACGGCGCGGAGTAATCAGCATGTGGCAAAGCTATAGCAACGGCCTGCTGATCGCCGCCGGACTGATCATTGCACTGGGCGCTCAAAACGCCTTCGTCCTGGCGCAAAGCCTGCGCCGCGAACATCACTTACCCGTAGCCATGCTGTGCGTGGTGTGCGATGCCCTGCTGGTAACAGCAGGCGTGTTCGGTTTGGCGGCCGTGCTGGCACAGAACCCGATCTTGCTGGGCGGCGCCCGCTGGGGCGGTGCGGCGTTTCTGCTTTGGTACGGCGCCCAGGCCCTGCTGCGCGCCGCACGCCCGCAAGCGCTCAATCACGCTGACGAGACGGGCCCACGCTCACGTCGCGCGGTACTGCTGGCGGCACTGGCCGTCACCCTGCTCAACCCGCACGTTTATCTGGATACCGTGTTGCTGATCGGCTCGCTCGGCGCCCAGCAAACAGTGCCAGGGGCTTACGCCATGGGTGCAGCCAGCGCCTCATTTATATGGTTCACCGTCTTGGCACTGGGCGCCGCCTGGTTGGCCCCTTGGCTTGCACGCCCAAGCACCTGGCGCGTTATCGACCTGGGCGTGGCATTGATGATGTTCAGCATCGCCTGGCAGCTGCTACGCGACACAGCATTGGCTGAAACAGCTCTAAAATAAGCCCCTGCGTACTGCGCCAAGTTGGTTTCCCACACAGTTGTCGCGTGTTTAAGGCGCGGGGCCAGTGCTATGATCTTTGGCTTGCGGCGCAAAGAGATAACTCACGCCGCTCAAATGGCCGCCCGTGATCGGCCTCGCGCACACCGCACCTGACCTGATTAGGAGATAAACCATGGCTTTCGAATTGCCGCCGCTGCCTTACGCTCATGACGCCCTGCAGCCGCACATTTCCAAGGAAACCTTGGAATTCCACCACGACAAGCACCACAACACCTACGTCGTGAACCTGAACAACCTAGTACCTGGCACCGAGTTCGAAGGCAAAACCCTGGAAGAGATCGTCAAGACCTCCTCGGGTGGCATCTTCAACAACGCCGCCCAAGTGTGGAACCACACCTTCTACTGGAACTGCCTGGCACCCAACGCCGGCGGTCAACCGACAGGCGCTCTGGCTGACGCAATCAACGCAGCCTTCGGTTCCTTCGACAAGTTCAAAGAAGAGTTCAGCAAAGTTTCCATCGGCACCTTCGGCTCCGGCTGGGGCTGGCTGGTGAAGAAAGCTGACGGTTCCCTGGCGCTGGCCAGCACCATCGGCGCTGGCTGCCCGCTGACCAGCGGCGACACCCCGCTGCTGACCTGCGATGTCTGGGAACACGCTTACTACATCGACTACCGCAACGTACGTCCGAAGTACGTTGAAGCGTTCTGGAACTTGGTTAACTGGGACTTCGTCGCGAAAAACTTCGCGGCTTAAGCCTTGCGTTAGCTCACAACAAACCCGGCCAAGTGCCGGGTTTGTTGTTTATACGCATCTGGTTCTGACAACTGGCACGGCTATCCGCCAGGCAACTCAACCGACCACTCCCTAGGGTAGCCAACAACACTGAACCAACAAAGTGCGCGTCGCCCGCAAGCCTCCATAGCACCAGCGAATACTGCACCAAAGGTATTGTGGATAATCAGCTTAAGGCTGGTATACATTTCCAATCAGCACGGGCATTGCAATCAAAATGGCCAATCGTAAAAAAGCGCCCAACGGCGCTCAAGCCATACATAGCTCGCACCGATACACTGCAAACGACACCTAGATACGCCAGAATTCGCGCCATCGCAGCGCAACAGAATGTGTACGACACATGTGAGTAATGGCCCTTTGACTGCAAGCACGACTTTGCCAATACTCAGTGCGTCTGATGCCCACGGCTTCGAACAAGGAATCGCCACTTGAAGCTGGAACTCAAAAACAGTTTGTCACTTAAATTACTCCGCGTAGTGCTGCTCTCAGCGCTCATCGTCGGGGTTGTGTTGAGTTTCGCCCAAATCGTTTTCGACGCGTACAAAACACGCCAGGCCGTCGACAACGAGGCGCACCGAATCCTTGGTATGTTCCGTGACCCTTCTACCCAGGCGGTCTATAGCCTGGATCGGGAAATGGGCATGCAGGTAATTGAGGGTCTATTCCAGCATGAGTCCGTGCGCATGGCCTCCATCGGCCACCCAAACGAGCCGATGCTGGCAGAGAAATCCCGCGACCAGGTTGCCAGCCCCACGCGCTGGCTGACCGACCAGATTCTCGGCAAAGAACAGAGCTTCACCACTAAATTAGTCGGCCGTGGCCCTTACAGTGAGTACTACGGCGACCTCAGCATCACCCTCGACACAGCCCCCTACGGAGAGAGCTTCGTCACCAACTCGGTGGTCATCTTTATTTCCGGCGTGCTGCGCGCCATGGCCATGGGCCTGGTGCTGTATTTGGTCTACCACTGGTTGCTGACCAAACCACTGTCAAAGATCATCGAGCACCTAACCAACATCAACCCGGACCGCCCCAGCGAGCACAAGCTACCGATGCTCAAGGGCAACGAGAAAAACGAGCTGGGGTTATGGATCAACACCGCCAATCAGCTACTGTCCTCCATCGAGCGCAATACCAACCTGCGCCGTGAAGCGGAAAACAGCCTGCTGCGCATGGCTCAATACGACTTTCTCACGGGCTTGCCGAACCGCCTGCAACTGCAACAGCAACTCGACAAGATTCTCGAAGACGCAGGCCGCCTAAACCGGCGCGTGGCCGTACTGTGCGTTGGCCTGGATGACTTCAAAGGGATCAATGAGCAGTTCAGTTATCAGACTGGCGACCAGTTGCTGCTGGCCCTGTCAGACCGCCTGCGCAGCCACAGCGGTCGCCTCGGCGCTCTGGCCCGCCTCGGCGGCGACCAGTTTGCGCTGGTGCAGGCCGATATCGAGCAACCTTACGAGGCCGCCGAGCTGGCGCAAAGCGTACTCGACGACCTCGACAACCCATTTATGCTCGACCAACAGCAAGTGCGCCTGCGCGCTACCATCGGCATAACCCTGTTCCCGGAAGACGGCGACAGCACCGAGAAGCTGCTGCAGAAAGCCGAACAAACCATGACCCTGGCCAAGAGCCGCTCACGCAACCGTTACCAGTTCTACATCGCCAGTGTCGACAGTGAAATGCGCCGCCGCCGGGAGCTGGAAAAAGACCTGCGCGATGCCCTGGCCTTAAATCAATTGCACCTCGTTTATCAGCCACAGGTGGATTACCGCGACCACCGCGTGGTCGGCGTCGAGGCACTTCTGCGCTGGCAACATCCGCAACACGGCTTGGTTCCGCCAGATCTGTTTATTCCATTGGCCGAACAGAACGGCACCATCATCCCGATTGGCGAATGGATCCTCGACCAAACCTGCCGCCAACTGCGTGAATGGCACGATCAGGGCTTTAATGAGCTGCGCATGGCGGTCAATCTATCGACCGTACAATTGCACCACGCCGAGTTGCCGCGGGTGGTCAATAACCTGATGCAGGTCTATCGCCTGCCGCTGCGTAGCCTAGAGCTGGAAGTCACCGAAACCGGCCTGATGGAAGACATCAATACCGCGGCCCAGCACCTGCTTAGCCTGCGCCGCTCCGGTGCGCTGATTGCGATTGATGACTTCGGTACTGGCTACTCTTCGCTGAGCTATCTGAAAAGTCTGCCGCTGGACAAGATCAAGATCGACAAGAGCTTCGTCCAGGATCTGCTGGAAGACGAAGACGATGCGACCATCGTACGCGCCATTATTCAGCTGGGTAAAAGCCTCGGCATGCAGGTGATCGCCGAAGGGGTGGAAACCATCGAGCAGGAGGCCTACATCATCGCCCAGGGTTGCAACGAGGGTCAGGGCTACCTGTACAGCAAGCCACTTCCAGCCCGCGAACTGACGGCCTACCTGAAGCAGGCCAGACGCCTGAACAGCGCCGCCAACCCCGCAACGCTTTAATGCCAAACACCGATTAAAAAGCCCGCCAATCGGCGGGCTTTTGCTTATACAACGCATTCGCTTAAAAGCTATTGATCCCCAGTAGCCAGGCAGCGCCCAGCGCACCGGCCACACACAGCACCACACCGCCTGCCGCTTGCCAGTAGAGCTGACGCACCAGCTCATCCTCACCGGCGCAGGACAGAATAAACGGCTGAGTTTCGCGCGGTTTGGCCAAGTGATGCTGCACCGGCTGAGCACTTTGCCGACGATGACGGTCTTCGGCTTCCAGGCTCGCGGCGAGCTGCACCCGCTGCCACTCCCGCTCATCCAGCTGACCATTACCGTCGCTGTCGAAGCGCTGCAGCAGGCCGCCAAAGTCCCCCTTCCACTCACGAATCACAGCACCTTGTGCGGCTGTCAGATCCAGCCCCTGACGCCCGCCTCCGCTGCTGCGAAAGTCGCCGATGGCATACAGCGGTTGGCCGGCATGCAAGCGTTCCTCGGTATAGCGGTAGCGCTCGCCATCGCTAAATAGCGCCCGCCACCCGGTTTTCGCGGTGCCCAGCGGGTGGCGCAAGCTGCCTTTCCAGACATCACGCGTCTGCGGCCGTACCTGTGCGCCACGCGGGTCAATCAAACAACTGCCGGTGCTGTCGTCAAGTTGCAGCAAGGCTTCGCTGCTGGCGCTTTCGAGGGTACGCCAGCTACGTTTCTTGCCGCTTGAGGTGTATTCCTCGATTTTGTAACGCCACCACAGACAAGGGGTATGGGTCAGCGGCCCAAGCAGCGGCGCCTCGGCGCGGTCATGCAGCACGCCGTAGAACTCGACATAGCCCTGGGCGGCCGAGCGAATCTTCGAGGTTGGTGTGTCGAGCAGGTGCCGCGCCTGCGCAAAACGCTGCAAAAACAACCAGGCACCGCCTGCGCTCACCGCCACGCTGCAGGCCAGCCCAATCAATTGCCCGGGGTTATCCACGGTTTAACCAAACAGCGATTTGAGGTCGACATCAGCCTTTTCCGACTCGCTAAATTGCAACAGCACGGCTTCCTTAAAGGCAAATGCGCGCGCAATCAGCACATCGGGAAATTGCTCGATGCGCACGTTGTTCAAATTGACCGCTTCGTTATAAAGCTCGCGCCGGTCGGCAATGCCGTTTTCTAGGCCACTGATGCGCTGTTGCAAGTGCTGGAAACTTTCATTGGCTTTCAGCTCCGGGTAGTTCTCGGCCAGCGCAAACAGCTGACCAAGCCCGGCACGCAAACCCGTTTCGGCCTTGCCCAGCGCCTGCATGTCACCTTTTGCCTGAGCATTAGAAACCGCCTGACGTGCGGCAATGACGGCCTCCAGCGTGCCGCGCTCGTGCTGCATGTACTGTTTGCAGGTTTCCACCAGCTTGGGCAGTTCTTCGTGACGCTGCTTGAGCATCACCTCGATATTCGACCACGCCTTGCTCACGCCGTGCTTTAAACGCACCAGCGCGTTGTAGAGCACCACGGCGTAGGCCGCGAGCAGAATCAGTAGCACAACAATGACGACACTGGTCAGGCTCATGCGTTACTCCGAGCGGTTATCAAAAAACAATTATGTCGAGCATTTTAGCCCTATCAAATGGCCCTATCGCAGACCTTGCACACAGCTATTAGTGAAAAAACACCAACGACCCTTTGCGCAAAATGAAAATCTTTCGCATTATGGTTAAGTTTTTGCGCCTACTTGCACGGGCACTTCACTCTTACTTGCAAAGGATTCCGCCATGCTCCGTATGCCCCTGGCCTCAGCCAGCCTGCTTGCCATCGCCATTTCACTCGCAGGTTGCGGTGAAGACAAAGCCCCCGCCACCCCTGCTGCCAGCAGCACCAGCGCACCGGCAGTGGTCGCCAGCCAAGTCGACGAAGCCGCCAGCAAAGCTGTCGTCAGTCACTATGCGGACCTAGCCCTGGCCGTTTTCAGCGACGCGGCCAGCACCGGTAAGGCACTGCAAAGCGCAATTGATGCACTGCTCGCCAACCCGAACGACGACACCCTGAACGCCGCCCGTGAAGCCTGGTTGGCAGCCCGCACGCCGTATATGCAAAGTGAAGTGTTCCGTTTCGGCAACGCCGTAGTCGACGACTGGGAAGGCCAGATGAATGCCTGGCCGCTGGATGAAGGGCTGATCGACTACGTCGCCACGGACTACCAGCACGCCTTGGGCAACCCGGGTGCCAGCGCCAACATCATCGCCAACACTGAAATCCAGGTCGGTGAAGACACACTCAATGTCAGCACCATCACGCCAGAACTGCTGGCCAGTCTGAATGAACTGGGCGGTTCCGAGGCCAACGTTGCCACCGGCTACCACGCCATCGAATTCCTGCTCTGGGGCCAAGACCTCAATGGCACCAACCCAGGCGCCGGCGAGCGACCTGCAACCGACTTCGTGGTAGGCGAAGGCGCTACCGGTGGCAATACCGAACGCCGCCGTGCCTTTATCAAAGCAGCCAGCGATCTGCTGGTCAGCGACCTCGACGCGATGGTTATGCAATGGCAAGCCGGTAACGCCGACAACTACCGCGCCGAACTACAAGCCGACACCGCCGAGAACGGCCTGCGCAAGATGCTCTTCGGCATGGGCAGCCTGTCGCTCGGCGAATTGGCCGGCGAGCGCATGAAGGTCGCGCTGGAAGCTAACTCCACTGAAGACGAGCACGATTGCTTCAGCGACAACACCCACAACTCGCACTTCTACAACGCTAAAGGGATCCGTAACGTTTACCTGGGCGAGTACAAGAAAGTTGACGGCAGCACCCTGAGCGGCCCGAGTTTGTCGTCGCTGGTGGCCAAGGCTGACGCCGCCGCCGACAACACGCTGAAAGCGGACCTAGCAGCCACCGAAGGTAAACTGCAGGCCCTGGTCGACAGCGCCAACAACGGTCAGCACTTCGACCAGCTAATCGCGGCTGACAACACCGAAGGCCAGCAGATCGTTCGTGACGCCATTGCTGCCCTGGTCAAGCAAACCGGCGCCATCGAGCAGGCAGCCGGCAAGCTGGGGATCAGTGATCTGAATCCGGACACCGCCGACCACAGCTTCTAAGCGCGCAGGACTTGCCGCGCGTTTAGATGCTGCGTTGAAACAGCCTCTTTCGCGCTGGCTCACAACGTCCGAAAAGCGATAGCGCATAGAAAGCCGCGACGCCTTAACTGGAGTCGCGGTTTTTTTGTGGCCTACCATCCCTGGCGGCCACCCCTTCGGGGCCGCCTCTACGCAACATCAAAAATCGCTCCCGGCGACTCTTTGCGGCCTGCCCTACCTGACTGGGCTGTCGCTACATAACACCAGCAATCGCGCCTAGCGTTTTACGGCCTGCGACTTTTAACCACCACTGATAATGCAAATCCGTCTTATTTAATGCAGATCAGGCTGTTAATATCGGCGGCCTGTTTTTCTGTCGCGGACCTCTCCCATGCTTGCGCCGCATCGCATTGCTTTCCTGCTGGCCTTGAGCCTGAGCTTGGTCGCCTGCGATAAACCCCCACAGTTCACCCAGGCAGAGCCTGGCGAAGCCCTGTCTGCCGGCAGTGCCACTGTGCGCAAGGCAGACCAGAATGCCTTTTCCTTGCCCTCGGCTAATCTGTCGCCTTCACGTCGGCTGGATTTCAGCGTTGGTAACAGTTTCTTCCGCAACCCTTGGATTAGCGCACCGGCCACCACTACCGCGCGTGATGGGCTGGGCCCGCTGTTCAACACCAACGCCTGCCAGAACTGCCATATCAAGGACGGTCGCGGCCACCCACCAGGCCCGGATGCGCAGAACGCGGTGTCCATGCTGGTACGCCTGTCGATCCCGGCTGGCAGCGAGCATGCGCAGATCATCAAGCGCCTTGGCGTACTCGCCGAACTCACCTATGGTAGCCAATTACAGGACATGGCCAATCCCGGCACGGCGCCTGAGGGCAAGGTACGGGTCAGTTACAGCCTGCAGCGCGTGAGCTTTGCCGATGGCCTAGAGGTCGAACTGCGCAAGCCTACCCTTGAGATCAGCCAGCTCGGCTACGGCGCCCTGCATCCCGACACGCTGTTTTCCGCTCGTATCGCCCCACCGATGATCGGTCTCGGCCTGCTGGAAGCCATTAGCGAGGCTGACATCCTGGCCAATGTCGACCCTGAAGACCGCAACGGCGATGGTATTTCCGGGCGCGCCAACCAGGTCTGGGACCGTGCCGAGCAGCGCACAGTACTCGGGCGCTTCGGCTGGAAAGCCGGGCAACCCACGCTCAACCAGCAGAATGCCGACGCCTTTGCCAATGACATGGGCCTGACCAGCAATCTGATTAGCCAGGACAACTGCACGGCGGCGCAGCTGGACTGCCGCACCGCGCCTCACGGCGGCGAGCCGGAAGTCAGCGACAACATTCTCGCCAACGTGCTGTTCTACACCCGCAACCTCGGCGTACCCGCACGACGCGGCGCGGACACCGCGCAGGTAATCGCCGGCAAAAACCTGTTCTACCAGGCCGGCTGCCAAAGCTGTCACACCGCGCAATTCACTACCGCCGGCGACGCTGCCGAACCAGAGCTGGCCAATCAAACCATCCGTCCGTACAGCGATTTGCTGCTGCATGACATGGGCGCCGGCCTGGCCGACAATCGCCCGGAGTTCCTCGCCAGCGGCCAGGAATGGCGTACCCCACCGCTGTGGGGCATTGGTTTGACGGAAACGGTTAATGGTCACACCCAGTTTCTGCATGACGGTCGCGCACGCAACCTGCTAGAAGCCATCCTCTGGCACGACGGCGAAGCGCAAGCCGCCAAACAACACGTCCTGACCTTCAACGCTGATCAGCGCCATGCGCTGTTGGCTTTTCTGAACTCGCTGTAGGAGTCACTCATGATCCGCTCCCCCCTGGGCCTGGCCCTACTCAGCCTGACACTCACGGCTTGCAGCCCGAGCAACCCGCAACAGCAGGTCAGCCAGGCGCTGGCCGATGGCGTACTGCTACCCATCTACAGCGCTTGGCACGAAGCCGACCGCCAACTGGCCGTGAGTGCCCAGGCCTTCTGCAGCGACCAGCAGAGCCTGACCGAGGCCCGCCAGGCCTTCGCCAGCGCGCAAAGCGCCTGGGCCGCGGTACAACCGGCAGCTGCCGGTCCTCTGGCCGAAGGCAACCGTGCGTGGCAAGTGCAGTTTTGGCCCGACAAGAAAAACCTGGTCGCGCGCCAGGTTGAAGCACTGCTCAACAGCAAGCCTGAGCTGACGCCAGCCGATCTGGGTAAATCCAGCGTCGTCGTGCAAGGCCTGACAGCCTATGAATACCTCTTGTTTGATCCGGCAATTGACCTGAATAACGCCGAGCAGAAGGCCCGCTATTGCCCGTTGATGATCGCCATTGGTGAGCATCAGCAAGCACTCGCCGCCGATGTGCTGGCCAGCTGGCAGCGTGCCGACGGCATGGCCGCACAGCTAAAGAACTTCCCCAATGAGCGCTACGCCGAAGCAGCGGAAGCGGTGGCGGAGTTGCTGCGCACTCAGGTCAGCGCTATCGATGGGCTGAAAAAGAAACTTGGCACGCCCATGGGCCGTCAGAGTAAAGGCCAGCCACAGCCTTATCAGGCCGAAGCCTGGCGCAGTAAAGCCAGCCTTACCAACCTTGCCGCCAGCCTGGCCAGCGCCGAACGCATTTGGCTGGGTGCCGAACAGGATGGCATGCAGGCGTTGCTCGGCAGCGACCAAGCCGAACTGAAACAGCGCATCAACGCGGCCTACAGCGACACCCGCCAGCGTCTGGCCGCCGCACAGCGTCCGCTTGGCGAGCTGCTCAGCGACGAAGCCGGCCGCGCCGAACTGAACGCCCTGTATGACAGCCTGAATACCCTGCATCGCCTGCATGAGTCGGAGCTGGCGAAGACACTGGGCATTCAACTGGGCTTCAACGCCCATGACGGTGACTGAGTGATGCAGATCAAACGCCGTACCTTCCTCGGTTTGGGTGCTGCTGCCTTAGCGGCTGGCGCCTTGGGTGGCTGGACGCTGATGCACAGCGGCCCACAACCGCTGCTGCTCTCGGCACGCAATGACAGGAGCGGCAAGCATTTTGCGGTGGGCTACCGCCTGGATGGCAGCCAGGTGTTTGCCACCCAGGTCAACGAACGCTGCCACGACGTTATCGGTCATCCGTTTCTACCGATGGCGTTGTTTGTAGGGCGCCGTCCAAGCACCGAGAGCTACCTGATCGACACCCGCGACGGCCGACTGCTGCAAACCCTGCGTTCAGCAAAGCAGCGCCACTTCTACGGCCATGCGGTGTTCCACAAAGACGGCGAATGGCTGTACGCCACGGAGAACGACACCCGCGACCCCGGTCGCGGCGTACTGGGGGTTTATCGCCTGCAAGGCGAACAGCTGCAACGTACTGGCGAGCTCTCCACTCACGGCATCGGCCCGCACCAGCTGCTCTGGCTGCCAGACGGTGAAACCCTGGCAGTGGCCAACGGCGGTATCCGCACCGAAGCCGACAGCCGCGTGGAGATGAACCTCAACACCATGGAGGCCAGCCTGGTGCTGATGCGCCGCGATGGCAGCCTGGTGAGCAAGGAGCAACTGCCAGAGCGGATGAACAGCGTGCGGCATATGGCTGTGGCCAGCGACGGCACTGTCGTCACCGGCCAGCAATACATGGGCGAGCTCAGTGATCGAGTACCGCTCCTGGCGATCAAGCGCCCCGGCCAGCCCTTCCAACACTTCCCGGTCGCCGATGCGCAGCGCCAGCTGATGAATCAATACACGGCCAGTGTGGCAATCCACAGTGAGCTACGCCTGCTGGCCTTGACCGCGCCACGCGGCAACCGGGTGTTTATCTGGGACCTGGACAGTGCAGCGCTGCGCCTGGATGCGCCCCTGGCTGACTGCGCGGGCGTCGGCGCGGTGGCTGAAGGTTTTGTCGTCAGCAGCGGTGTGGGCCGTTGCCGCCTGTACGACTGCCGCGGCGAGCGCATCGCCAGCCAGCCCCTGCAACTCCCCGCTGGCCTCTGGGACAACCACCTGCGCATGGCCTGAAGGCGCTTTACCCGGCTCGGTTGTATTAATACAACCGAGCCGCAGCGTAAACAGAGCCTGAGCAATAGGCACCTTGCGTTACGCGCAACTGTCTTAAATCTGTAACATGCTTGCGGCAGACTAAAGAATATTGCCGGCGCGCCGATCTATACGTTCTATAGGCCGCAACCTCCAGGCAACCCGGCCTAACCGATACCAGTCGATAGGGATCTTCGCAGTTAGGCCACTCAACGGCCTCGGTATTCTGCCTCCCACCTCCAGGGGTATCAGCCATTGTCTCTGCAAAAATCCTTACGCACGCAAATTCTCGCCCTATTTGGCGGCAGCCTGACGCTGATTCTGATCACCGCGCTCGCCTGCTTCAGCTTTCTATCAAATGGCATGCAGAACTACCGCGCCCTGCTCGAGGGGCCGCTGCAAGAATCGACCTTAATCGACGTCGCCAACCTGGAATTCAAAACCCAGGTGCAGGAATGGAAGAACGTATTGCTACGCGGCAACGACAGCGCTCAACTGAATAAATACTGGGGCCAGTTTGAGGCCCAGGAACGCAAGGTTCAGGACACCCTGGGCCAGCTCAGCCTGCTGGCAAGCAATGACCCCACCCTGAAAAGCAAAATCGATAGCCTGCGCCGCGAGCACCAGAACCTGGGCAGCAAATACCGCCTAGGCCGCGACGCCTTTATCGCCGCCGGGGCTGACGCCAAAGCGGGCGACAAAGCGGTTTCCGGCATCGATCGCAACGCCACCCAGCAGATGGAGGCGCTGGCTAAGGAGCTTCATGAACAAGGCGTGCACCAGGCCAGCCTGATCAATACCGCAGCCGACCGCACCATCACCCTTGGCACCCTGCTGATGCTGGGCGCCACCGTGATCATCACGCTATTCAGCATGTGGCTGATCAACCGCAACATGATCAACCCCATCCGTGAGCTGATCGAACACATCACCCTGCTAAGCCATGGCAACTTCGGCAAGCGCGTGGAATCCACCCGCCAGGATGAGCTGGGCAACTTGGCCGTGGCGGCCAATATCCTGCGCGACTTCCTCGCGGACACCTTCAGTCGTCTCAAGCGCAGCACTGAAGACCTCGATACCGCCAGCGGCGAACTCAACTCCATCGCCACCTTGATGGCCCAAGGCACCCGTGAGCAGTTCTCGCGCACCGACCAGGTCGCCACGGCGATGCACGAAATGTCCGCCACGGCGCAAGAAGTAGCACGCCACGCAGCTGAAGCCGCGAACGCCGCCGATGACGCCGACAGCGCAGCCCGCCAGGGTGAAACCGTGATGCAGGCCACCATCCAGACCATCACCGATATTCGTGGCGAAATCAGCAACACCTCCGACGTTATTCGCCGCCTGGAAAGCGACACCGGACGCATCAGCAAGGTGCTGGAAGTGATTCGCGGGATTGCCGAGCAAACCAACCTACTGGCCCTCAACGCTGCTATCGAAGCGGCGCGAGCAGGCGAGCAGGGCCGCGGTTTTGCCGTGGTCGCTGACGAGGTGCGCACCCTGGCTCAACGCACGGCCGAGTCCACTGCAGAGATTCACCAGATCATCGATACCGTACAAACCGGGGCCGTCAATGCGGTACGTGCCATTGAGAGCGGCCAGCAACGCAGCGAAGAAGGCGTGACCCAGGTCACCGAAGCCGGAGCCACCCTGCAGCTGATCACCAGTGCGGTTGAAGCCATCCGCGACATGAACCGGCAGATTGCCACTGCCGCCGAGGAGCAGACCTCGGTCGCCGAAGACATCTCGCGCAACCTCACCGAGATCACCGCCATTGCCACTGCGAATCAGGAGAACGTGCAGCGCACCGAAAGTGCCGGAAAGAACCTACACGAACTGTCTGGACAACTGAGTGACGTGACCCAACGCCTAAGCGCCTGACCCGCGTAACTGTAAGCAAAATGCCAGCAAATGCTGGCATTTTGCTTATTAAACGATCAATAAACCCGCGACAGCCGGCCCGGCAAACTTTTGCAAATGCGAATCTTTGACATGGCTTTTAAGGGGGTCTACTGTGCCCAACTTGCCTATTCCCAGGCCCCTCCCCATCTTGCCAAGGAACCGGAATATGTTGCTCCGCCGCATGCTGATCATGCTCGGCGTGGTACTCCTCGTGGTACTCGCCCTCGCCGCCTATAAAGGCTTCTCCATCTACCAACAAGTGCAGATGTTCTCGGCACCGCAGCCGGCCATCAGCGTGGATGCCGCGGCGGCCGAAGAACGCCCTTGGCAGACCCGCCTGCCGGCTATCGGCACACTGGTCGCCTTCCAGGGCGTCGACCTGACAGTTGAAGTCGCCGGCACCGTACAGAAGGTACTGTTCCGCTCCGGCGAGCAGGTCACCTTGCAGCAGCCGCTGATCCAGATGAACAGCGATGTTGAGCAAGCCAGCCTGGCCACCGCACAGGCTGAGCTGGGCCTGGCGCGTGTGGAATATGAACGCGGCCGCAGCCTGGTCAACCGCCAGAGCATCTCCAAGAGCGAGTTCGACCGCCTTTCCGCCAGCCTGCAAAAAGCCAACGCCAGCGTGGCGCAGCTAGAGGCGCTGCTGGCGAAAAAACGCATCCTCGCGCCCTTTGCCGGCACCATCGGCATCCGCCAGGTCGATGTCGGTGACTACCTGGCCTCCGGCACCGCCATTGCGACCCTGCAGGACCTGAGCAAGCTCTACGTCGACTTCTTCCTGCCAGAACAGGCCGTGCCCAAGCTGGGCATCGGTGAACGCGTGCGCTTCAACGTGGCGGCCTACCCAGGCGAGGTGTTCGAGGGCGAAATTGCCGCCATCAACCCCAAGGTCGAAGACACCACCCGCAACGTGCAAGTGCGCGCCATGCTGGTCAACCCGGATAGCAAGCTGCTGCCCGGTATGTTCGCCAACTTGGAAGTGCTGCTGCCGGGCGAGCAGAACGTCGTTGTCGTACCGGAAACCGCGATCACCTACACCCTCTACGGCAACTCGGTGTACCTGATCAGCGAGAAAAAGGATGACAACGGCCAGGTGGTCAAAGACGACAACGGCCAGGCCGAACTGGCAGTCGAGCGCCGCTACGTCGAAACCGGCGAGCGTCGTGAAGGCCAGGTGGTGATTGTCAAAGGTCTGCAAGCCGGTGAGCAGGTGGTCTCTGCCGGCCAGCTGAAGCTGGATAACGGTGCCCACGTGAGCATCGCCAACGCGCAGGACAAGCCGAGCGCCGAGTAATCGCGCAGGCTCAAAGGAACTTATTTATGGCTTTTACTGATCCCTTTATCCGTCGCCCGGTACTGGCGACGGTGGTCAGCCTGCTGATCATCCTGCTTGGTTTCCAGGCATTCAGCAAACTGACCATTCGCCAGTACCCGCAGATGGAAAACGCCCTGATCACGGTGACCACGGCTTATCCCGGGGCCAATGCCGAGACCATTCAGGGCTATATCACCCAGCCGCTGCAACAGAGCCTGGCCAGCGCCGACGGCATTGATTACATGACCTCGGTAAGCCGGCAAAACGTGTCGATCATTTCAATCTACGCGCGTATCGGCGCCAACAGCGACCGTTTGTTCACCGAACTGCTGGCCAAGGCCAACGAGGTGAAAAACCAGCTGCCGCAGGATGCCGAAGACCCTGTACTGAGTAAGGAAGCCGCTGACTCCACGGCGCTGATGTACGTCAGCTTCTACAGCGATGAACTGTCCAATCCGCAAATCACCGACTATTTGTCACGCGTCATCCAGCCCAAGCTGGCTACCCTGCCCGGCATGGCCGAGGCCGAGATTCTCGGCAATCAAGTGTTCGCCATGCGCCTGTGGCTCGACCCAGTGAAGATGGGCGCCTATGGCGTGACCGCTGGCGACGTCAACGAGGCGGTGCGCAAGTACAACTTCCTCGCCGCGGCGGGTGAAGTAAAAGGCCAGTACGTGGTCACCAGCATCAACGCCGAAACCGACCTCAAGTCCCCCGAGGCCTTTGCCGCTATCCCGCTGAAAACCGTGGGCGATAGCCGGGTGCTGATCCGCGATGTGGCGCGGGTGGAAATGGGCGCAGAAAGCTACGACGCAATCAGCTCCTTCGATGGCACGCCATCGGTGTATATCGCCATCAAGGGCACGCCCGGGGCCAACCCGCTGGATGTGATAAAAGAAGTACGCAAGGTCATGCCGGACCTGGAAGCCCAGCTGCCACCCAACCTCAAGGTGTCCATCGCTTACGACGCCACGCTGTTTATCCAGGCGTCCATCGATGAGGTGGTCAAGACCCTGTTTGAAGCGGTGCTGATCGTCATCGTCGTGGTGTTCCTGTTCCTCGGCGCCTTCCGCTCGGTGCTGATCCCGGTAATCACCATTCCGCTGTCGATGATCGGCGTACTGTTCTTTATGCAGCTCATGGGTTACTCGATCAACCTGCTGACATTGCTGGCCATGGTGCTGGCGATCGGCCTGGTGGTGGACGATGCCATCGTGGTGGTGGAGAACATCCACCGGCATATCGAAGAAGGCAAAACGCCTTTCGATGCGGCCATCGAAGGCGCGCGGGAGATCGCCGTGCCGGTGGTGTCGATGACCATCACCCTGGCGGCGGTGTACGCGCCTATCGGCTTCCTTGAAGGCCTCACGGGCGCGCTGTTCAAGGAGTTTGCCCTGACCCTGGCCGGTGCGGTGATCATCTCTGGCATCGTCGCCCTGACCCTGTCACCGATGATGTGCGCCAAGCTGCTGCGCCATGAAGAGAATCCATCGGGCTTGGCGCACAAGCTCGACCAGATTTTCGATGGCCTCAAGCAGCGCTATCAGCGCGCCCTGCACGGCACCCTGGACACGCGCCCGGTAGTGTTGGTGTTTGCGGTGATCGTCATGTGCCTGATCCCGGTGCTGCTTAAGTTCACCAAAAGCGAACTGGCCCCCGAGGAAGACCAAGGCATCATTTTCATGATCGCCAACGCACCGCAGCCCACCAACCTGGAGTACCTGAACAAGTACACCGATGAATTCGTCAGCATCTTCAAGGAGTTCCCCGAGTACTACTCCTCGTTCCAGATCAACGGCTTCAACGGCGTGCAATCGGGTATCGGGGGTTTTCTGATGACCCCGTGGAACGAGCGCGAGCGCACGCAAATGGAGATCCTGCCGGAGGTGCAAAGCCGCCTTTCGCAAATTGCCGGCCTGCAGATCTTCGGCTTCAACCTGCCCTCCCTACCGGGCACGGGTGAGGGCCTGCCGTTCCAGTTCGTGATCAATACGCCGAGTGACTATCAGTCACTGCTGCAGGTGGCGGAGAAGGTCAAAACACGCGCTGTAGAGTCGGGCAAGTTTGCCTTCCTCGACGTTGACCTGGCCTTCGATAAGCCAGAAGTGGTGGTGGAGATCGACCGCGAGAAAGCCGCGCAAATGGGCGTATCCATGGAAGACCTCGGCCTGACGCTAGCCAGCCTGCTCGGTGAAGGCGAGATCAACCGCTTCACCATCGACGGGCGCAGCTACAAGGTGATTGCCCAGGTCGAGCGCGCGTACCGCGATAATCCCGAGTGGCTGGGCAGCTACTACGTGAAAAGCGAAAGCGGCGCGATGCTGGCCCTGTCCACCCTGGTCAAGGTCAGCGACCGAGCCCGGCCGACCCAGCTCAATCAGTTCCAACAACTCAACTCGGCGATCATTCAGGGCGTACCGATCGTCAGCATGGGTGAAGCCATCGAAACCGTTGAGCAAATCATGCGCGAGGAAGCACCCGCAGGTTTTGCCTACGACTTTGCCGGCGCCTCGCGCCAGCTGGTGCAGGAAGGCAACGCGCTGTACGTGACCTTTGGCCTAGCCCTGGCGCTGATCTTCCTGGTGTTGGCGGCGCAATTCGAAAGCTTCCGCGACCCACTGGTGATTATGGTCACGGTACCGCTGTCGATATGTGGCGCGCTGATACCGCTGTTCCTCGGCCTGTCGAGCATGAACATCTACACCCAGGTGGGCCTGGTCACACTGATTGGCTTGATCACCAAGCACGGCATCCTGATCGTCGAGTTCGCCAACCAGCTGCGCCGCGAAAAAGGTCTGTCGCGGCGTGAGGCCGTTGAGGAAGCGGCGGCGATTCGCCTGCGTCCGGTGCTGATGACCACCGCCGCGATGGTCTTCGGTATGGTGCCGCTGATCCTCGCCACCGGCGCCGGCGCGGTCAGCCGCTTCGATATTGGCCTGGTGATCGCCACCGGCATGTCGATCGGCACCTTGTTCACCCTGTTCGTGCTGCCCTGTGTCTACAGCCTGCTGGCGCAACCGGATGCACCCGCAGCACCTGCCAAGGCTCACGGATAACACAGCGAAGCGAACCGTGGCGGCCATGGAAGGCCGCCCACAAAAAAGCCCTGCATTGCAGGGCTTTTTTGTGGGCATCAAGTACCTCAGGTAACGCGTATCAACCTTGCGAGCGCGCGCCCTGGGACAGGCTAAACATAAACAGCAGCAAGTCCTGATCAGGCCTCATCACCTCGCTTGCGCGCGCCTGCAGCGGTATCGGGCAATAGCCACGTTCGCTCAACGTGATGACCTGGGGGCTGGCTTCGTGCCAAGCCGCCGCCGCGAGCGAGGCCACGCTGAGTGCGCCTACTAAAAACAAACCTCGTGCGATTTCTAACTTCATCACTGCAACCTCTTGATAGCGCTGCCAAACGCTGTTTGTAGACCCTAGTTCACTGATCACCGCTGCGTCGCGTTAGGCGACAGACGGCCGTTAGTGCCAGACGCTTCCGGCAACTGCATTCAGATCGTCCTGATCCACACGCAAGCCATTTGGCAGGCCACGCCTTCGAACCGCACACGCACCAATGGTTCAATACTTCAGCAAACCAGGGCATGGCCCCAGGCGGTAACAACCTCAGGGGCACTTAATTGCCCATTTGCATTAAGGCAGTGCGCCATAGAGCACAGGGTTTTAAAGCCGGCACTGGCAAACCGTAACCGACACAACCTCTACCCACCCCGTAAAAACAGCGTGGTAGAGCACATCCAGGTGAGGTCAAAACAAGAAGCGGCATGGCTGCTTAGCAGCACTGCGCAAATTGACAGGCTCCAGTCCGGGAGCACGGATTACCCAAAGCAATTGGCGTACCGCTTTGTTGTGCCGGACTGTTATAGCGCAGAAAAATGAAAACCCCGTGACAGGCACGGGGTTTTCTTTACAACGTACAGGCCGCCTGGCGACGGCCTGTGAGGGGCCGGGCTGGCTTACATCATGCCGCCCATGCCACCCATGCCGCCCATGTCTGGCATACCGCCAGCGGCTGGCTTGTCTTCAACCACTTCGGCGATCATCGCTTCGGTGGTGATCATCAGGCTACCGATCGAAGCGGCAGCTTGCAGTGCCGAACGAGTGACCTTGGCCGGATCGAGAATACCCATCTCGATCATGTCGCCGTAGGTGTCGGTCGCGGCGTTGAAGCCGTAGTTGCCCGAACCCTGCTTGACCTTGTCGACCACTACGCTTGGCTCGCCACCAGCGTTGGCAACGATCTGACGCAGTGGCGCTTCAACAGCGCGACGCAGCAAAGCGATACCCACGTCCTGATCAGCGTTGTCACCTTTCAGTTCGCTGATGGCCTGCAGAGCGCGAACCAGTGCCACGCCACCGCCAGGTACCACGCCTTCTTCAACGGCTGCGCGGGTAGCGTGCAGGGCATCGTCAACGCGGGCTTTCTTCTCTTTCATTTCAACTTCGGTACCGGCACCGACTTTGATCACGGCAACACCGCCAGCCAACTTGGCCAGACGCTCTTGCAGCTTCTCTTTGTCGTAGTCGGACGAAGTGTCTTCGATCTGCTTACGGATCTGCAGAACGCGCGACTCGATATCAGCCTGAACGCCAGCACCGTCGATGATGGTGGTGTTTTCTTTGCTCAGGATCACGCGCTTGGCGTTACCCAGGTGCTCCAGGGTGGCGCTTTCCAGGCTCAGACCGATCTCTTCGGAGATAACGGTACCGCCAGTCAGCACAGCGATGTCCTGCAGCATGGCCTTGCGACGATCGCCAAAGCCTGGCGCCTTAACGGCAGCGACTTTAACGATACCGCGCATGTTGTTCACAACCAGAGTCGCCAGGGCTTCGCCTTCAACGTCTTCAGCCACGATCAGCAGTGGGCGACCGGACTTGGCCACAGCTTCCAGAACTGGCAGCAGCTCACGGATGTTGGAGATCTTCTTATCAACCAGCAGGATCGCCGGGGCGTCGAGCTCGGCCACCATGGTGTCCGGCTTGTTGATGAAGTAAGGGGACAGGTAACCGCGGTCGAACTGCATGCCTTCAACAACCGACAGTTCGTTTTCCAGGCCCGAGCCTTCTTCAACGGTGATCACGCCTTCTTTACCGACTTTTCCCATGGCTTCGGCAATGATTTCACCGATGGAGCTGTCGGAGTTAGCGGAAATCGAACCGACCTGAGCGATGGCCTTAGTGTCAGCGCATGGCTTGGACAGGTTCTTCAGCTCAGCAACGATGGCGATGGTCGCCTTGTCGATGCCGCGCTTCAGGTCCATTGGGTTCATGCCAGCAGCGACGGCTTTCAGGCCTTCGTTGACGATGGCTTGAGCCAGAACGGTGGCGGTAGTGGTGCCGTCGCCTGCGTCATCGTTAGCACGGGAAGCAACGTCTTTAACCAGCTGCGCGCCCATGTTCTCGAAGCGATCTTTCAGCTCGATTTCTTTGGCAACGGAAACACCGTCTTTAGTGATGGTCGGCGCGCCGTAGCTCTTCTCGATGATCACGTTACGGCCTTTCGGGCCGAGGGTCGCTTTTACTGCGTCAGCCAGGACGTTGACACCGGTGAGCATTTTTTTACGGGCGGAATCGCCGAATTTAACTTCTTTAGCAGCCATGATGGTTATTCCTTAATTCGTTCAAATAGAGCGGAATTCGTAGCGACGGGCGCTGAAATCAACCTTCAATTACGGCGAGAATCTCGTTCTCAGCCATTACCAGCAGGTCTTCGCCATCAACTTTGACGGTGTTGCTGCCGGAGTACGGGCCGAACACCACTTTGTCACCGACCTTGACGGCCAGCGCACGCACTTCACCGTTGTCCAGCACGCGGCCGGTACCGACAGCGAGGATTTCACCGCTGTTGGCTTTCTCGGCAGCGGAACCTGGCAGCACGATGCCGCCTGCGGTTTTCTTTTCTTCTTCGCTGCGACGGATTACGACGCGGTCATGCAGAGGACGAAGCTTCATTGTCGATCTCTCCCAATAGATGGTTTTTCGACCGGTGTATGCACCGGTGGGTTAGCAAAATCCGGCTAGGCCGGTAGCACTACGCCAGGCGCAGCGCTGAAGTCTGATTTGTCTGAATGACAAAAAACCTTGCGGTGACCGCTACATAAGGGCGCGCGGAGGGATTTCAAGGGCTGAGGGTGAAATCTTTATCGAAAATTACCCGCCGGCGTACTCACTCGCGACGTTCGTACTCGCCTTCCAGCACATTCGGCCGCACTTGACCCGAGCGCGCGGCCTGGTCATCGAAAAAGGCGCGCTGACGCATGGCCTGTTCAGCCGCACGCAGACGCACCTTGTTAACCAACAGCCGACGGGTGAAGGGAATCAGACAGAAGATCCCGAAGAAATCGCTGATAAAACCGGGTAACAGCAACAGGCCACCGCCGACAGCAATCAGCAGGCCTTCAAGCATTTCCTGCTCAGGCAATTCACCACGCGCCAGTTTTTCCCGGGCACGCCACGCTGTAGCAACACCCGCCACCCGCAGCAGCACACTGCCGAGAATCGCCGAGCCTACGACCAGCAGCAGAGTCGGCAACACGCCGATGGTGCTGCCCACTTGAATCAGCACGGCCAGTTCAATCAGCGGGAAGAGCAAAAATAAGAACAGAAAAGCACGCATCAAAGGTTCCTTAACGGAAGAACAGCTTCCAGTAGAAGTGAAGTATGGGGTATCGCGCGGAATTCAAGCTGAAGGCTGACCATCGGTCGGCCAGACTGCGGCGCGGGCCAGGGTTACCAGGGCCTGGCGCACCTCAAGCGGACTGTTACAGGATGTTGGAAAGGCCAGCCAATGCACCCCTTGGGCAATACGCAGGTGGAAGCCTTCGCTGTCGACACCAACCATCTCGGCGGGGGCCTGACTGGGTAAACCGGCCAATTCGACGTAATGGTCGATGGCCACGGCATGATCGCTGTTCATGTGCTCGAGCATGCTGAGTTCACTGTCGCCGGCAAACGGATTGCTCAACGCCACCTGATCCAGCCAATGAATCGCGCCAAAACCACCGATATAACGCCAGCGCACCGGCTCCAGCCGCCAGAAATCGAAGTCATGCGCCTGGTGATAACCGCGCGACTCGGGGAAATAGCGGTAATAGCGCTGCGCGGCGGCCTCAATCTGCGCGCCATCCTGCAACGGTCGGGCTTCAGCGAGCAACGTGAGGCGACCAACCGCCTGCACATCCTCCGCACCACGCTCGCCCACCAGCAGTGAGCATTTGCCATCTTGTTTGAGGTTGTGGGTGTGCTGGGCAATGCGGCTGATCAATATCAGCGGATAACCGTCGGCATCCAGGCAATAGGGCACCACTGATCCGAAAGGGAAACCCGGCATGGCCTTGGAATGGGTGCTGAGCACGCCCCGGTATTCCTTGAGCAGCAATTCTCGGGCATGCTTGCCGGCTTTCACGCTCACCTTATGACTCCTTGCATAGAATCCGTCACTAACGGACAGGCGCTTTAGGATAACGGTTACAGCGCCGGCAAGGTTACACCGCAGAGCCGATTGAACCTCTCGTACGCCGAGCCAAACACTCTTAACGCGTTATGGCCGGCGCGGCAGCAGAGGTTGCAGCGGTTCCATTTACTTGGGGATACGCAATGCAACTCAAAGACAAAGTTATCGTCATCACCGGCGGCTGCCAGGGCCTGGGTCGCGCCATGGCCGAGTACCTGGCCGAGAAAGGCGTCAAACTGGCGCTGGTCGACCTCAACCAGGAAAAGCTCGACGAAGCCGTGGCCGCCTGCAAAGCCATGGGCGTAGAAGCGCGTGCTTACCTGTGCAACGTCGCCAATGAAGAACAAGTGATCCAAACCGTGGCGCAGATTGCCGACGATTTCGGCGCGATCAACGGCTTGGTGAACAACGCCGGCATCCTTCGCGACGGCCTGACCATCAAGGTCAAGGACGGCGAAATGACCAAGCTGAGCCTGGCCCAGTGGCAGTCGGTAATCGACGTCAACCTCACTGGCGTGTTCCTCTGCACACGTGAAGTGGCGGCGAAGATGATTGAGCTGAAGAATGAAGGCGCGATCATCAACATCTCCTCGATTTCCCGCGCCGGCAATATCGGCCAGGCTAACTACTCCGCCGCCAAGGCCGGTGTAGCCGCTGACACCGTGGTCTGGGCCAAGGAACTGGCACGTTACGGCATCCGCGTTGCGGGCGTGGCACCGGGCTTTATCGAAACCGAAATGGTTGCCAGCATGAAGCCGGAAGCGCTGGAGCGCATGACCTCGGTTATCCCGCTGCGCCGCATGGGCAAGCCGGCCGAGATCGCTCACTCGGTTGCCTACATCCTGGAAAACGACTACTACACCGGTCGGATCCTTGAGCTGGACGGCGGCCTGCGGTTGTAATCCGCACCGATCTGCTGCGCGTCGGCCACCCGTCGTTAAAAGCACTCGCGGGCTTGCTCATTTACAGCTGTAAACTCCGCGCCCGCGAGTGCTTTTGCCTAGGCTGACTCTAGCTCGCGAGAGCTTGAATGTTTAAAACAAAAAGCCCCGCATCTGCGGGGCTTTTTGTTTACAGCCTCAGCTTACCAACCGACGCCAAAACCCAAGCTATAACGAGTTTCGTCCAGCTCGCCTTCCGAGCCACTAACCAGGTCTTTCTCGGCCTTCATGTTCAGCGAGGCCCAGTCGGTCAGTTTGTAGCGCAGTCCTACGACGGCATCCAGGGTGTAGTCCGCGACATTCGCCAGTGGCTTACCCACCTCCCCATCGCTGAACAACTCGACACTCTTACCGATCAAGTAGCGGTTGTAATCCCACTTCATGCTCACGGCGTAAAAACGGTCTTGCTCGCCATTTTCATACTCATAGTCGCTGCGATTAAGCAGAGCACCCACGGAAAAGGCGCCCAGCTCATTGTCCCAGAACTGATAACCCGGCCCGGTGCCTAGCGTACGCTGACGACGCACGTCTTCAATGCGGTCACGCTTATATTCCATACGCCCCTGCCAGAACCATTTCTCAGTCAAAAAACGGTCAAGCGCATATTCGGCACTCCAGTCATCGGTGGTCACCACGTCATTCTGGAACTCACGGTTGTATTCCGCCTCGCCGTGGTGCCGCCACAAGCCATGGCGCGCCTGGGTTTTCAGGCTGACGTCATAGTCGTCGGTGTCGCGCTCGGCACGTTTGTAGTCCAGCGCGGCATCAATATTGCCCTTCCAAACGAGGTCCTCAACCAATGGCTTGGGCTTGAGAATCTGTTGAATACTGGCCAACTCAATGGTCTTGGGCGCCTCGCCGTTGACCAGCGTGACCTTGCCAGGTTCCGCCGCCTGCAGGGCTTTTGCCCGCTCGCCGCTGATGGCGCTTTCCTTGACCAGCAATTCCTGATCACTTTCTAGGGTAGCGATCTTGCTCCAGCTCAAGGCAATGGCACCGCCGTAGTCGGTTACCAGCAGCAGCTTGCCTCCGTCGTAGAACTTGATCTTGCCGGTCAGGCGGTCGCCGTTTTTCAACCAGACGGTGTCCGCCAATGCGGGTGTGGCAGCAAGCGTAAGGGCCAAGCAAAGCAGGGTTCTGGAAAACATAGGGAGAGGCTTTCTATCAAGGTGTGTGCGGAGGGCCGCGCATTATCCGTACGCACGCTGCCAGAGCAAGCACTGACCGACAGATGCACCGTGAGTTCAGCCTATTCGCCTTACCAACCGACACCCACCCCCAACAAATAGCGCCGCTCACTTGCGGACTGACCGAGCCCGCGCACTTGATCCAGCTCGTACAGCAGCGACAGCCGCGCCCATTGGTTCAGGCGGTAACGCAGGCCTACTTCACTGTCGAGTACATAGTCGATCTGCTCGATATCCGGCAGCTGTAGCTCGGCCGTACTGTAAAACTCCAAACGAGTGCCCCAGAGCAGACGTTTGTAATCCCAGGAAACCGAGTAGGTGTTGAGTGCCAGATCGGCATCGCGGGTTTGCAGTTGCAAACGATTGAATTGACCGACCACATCCAGCCGACCTAATTCGTTGTCCCAGAAACGATAACCCGGCCCTGTTCCCAGCGAACGCTGACGGGTGAAGAAGGCGAACTCATCTTCATTCTGTTCGGCACCGACCCGCCAGAACCAGTTATCCGTGATAAAGCGGTCAAGATCGTATTCCAACTGCCAATTGTCTGCGGTTTTCGCCCCATTCTTGACCTTGCGCTCCAAGTCACCGCTAAGTACGTGCCGCCAGCGCCCATGCTCCATGCGCGTATTACCCTTGAATTTCCACTCGTCGGTGTCGTTGTCATCGCGTTCCATATCAAGCTTGGCGTCCAGGTTGCCCTCCCAAAGACGGTCCTGCAGCACCGGTCTCGGTGGAATCAACCGCGTGATGCTGGCCAGCGGTACCGTCTGCGTACGCTCACTGACAACCCGCACCATGCCTTTGCCGGCGGCTTCCAGCTGATTACTGCGCTCGCTGTCGAGGCCCTGACGCCGAACCAGCAGGGGTTTGTCCGAACGCAGGGTGTCGATATCCTTCCAGGCAATCAGCACCTGTCCGGCATATTTGGTCTTCAGGGCCAGTTTTCCGCCATCGAGTAGAACTATCTCGCCGCTCAGACGGTCACCATTGTTCAGCCACACCGTGTCCGCCCACACAGGCGCGGTCAGACTAAGACTCAATAAACACAGCAGGTTACGTAGCAGCATGTTGGAAAAGCCAGATAGCGAGCCAGGACAAGTGCCGCAGCATGCCGCGCCAGGTCAGCACACAGCAAGCCAGACGGAGCGCTGCACGGCACTTTATGCAGCGCTGAGCCTAATACCCGCAGGCCGCGTGGTGAGCTACGGACAACTGGCCGCCTATGCCGGTTTGGGCCGCGCCGCGCGTTGGGTCGGGCGCACCCTCAGCCAACTACCGGACGGCACAACCCTGCCGTGGCACCGGGTCATTTGCGCAGGCGGGCGCCTCGGCTTACCTGCCGCTAGCCACGCCGGCACAGAGCAGCGCAGCCGCCTACGCGAGGAAGGTGTGCAAATCCATAACGATCGGGTGGATATGCCGCGCTATGGCTGGCGCCCAACAGAGCACAGCGGTTAGAGTGCGCCCTTTGTTAGGTCAATCTCAGGCTGATACCCCTTTAATGCCTCGTAAAAGCTGGCGTGATGCCATTGCTGCCTACTCCAGCCCGTCGACGTTGGTGCTGCTCCTGCTTGGGTTCGCCGCCGGCCTACCCTATATGCTGGTGTTTTCGACCCTTTCCGTCTGGTTACGCGAAGCCGGTGTAGCGCGCGACACCATTGGCTTTGCCAGCCTGATCGGCTTGGCGTATGCCTTTAAATGGGTGTGGTCGCCCCTGCTCGACCAATGGCGCTTACCGCTGCTGGGCAAGCTGGGCCGGCGCCGCTCCTGGCTGGTGCTGTCACAGATACTGATTGCCATTGGCTTGGCCGGCATGGCCCTGTGTGACCCACAAACCCACCTGACCTGGCTGATTTCCCTGGCTGTCTTGGTGGCCTTCGCTTCAGCCACCCAGGACATCGCCGTAGACGCCTATCGCCTGGAAATTGTCGACGACACCCGCCAGGCTGCACTCGCCGCCAGTTATATGGCCGGTTACCGCGTTGCCGCCCTACTGGCCACCGCCGGCGCGTTATATTTTGCCGAAGGTTTTGGCTCCACCGCCCTGCTCTATCAGCACGGTGCCTGGGCTGGCACCTACATGCTGTTTGCCATGTTGATGCTCCCCGGGCTGCTGACCAGCCTGTGGATGCGCGAGCCGGATGTGCCGTTGCGCACCCAACTCGCCGCGGCGCGTTATGGTTTCAGCCATCAAATTGCCTCGGTGCTGGTGTTGATTGTGCTGCTGGTATCGGTACCGGCGATGTTCACCCAGTTTTATTACACCGACTTTGCCAGCCTGATTAATGGTCAAAACAGCGTGCTCGACCTGCTGCTGGAAGACCGCGCCTTCCTGCGCGCTCTGCTCTACACCATTCTCAGCGCCCTGTGCTTGTCGTCCATGGGCCGTCGCGGCCTGGCCCCCGTACTGACGCCGGTCAACGACTTTATCGTGCGCTACCGCTGGCAGGCCTTCCTGCTGCTGGGCCTGATTGCCACCTACCGCATGTCGGACACCGTGATGGGCGTAATGGCCAACGTGTTCTATATCGACCAGGGCTTTACCAAAGATCAGATCGCCAGCGTCAGTAAGCTCTTTGGCCTGGTGATGACGCTCGTGGGGGCCGGGGTCGGCGGTTTGCTGATCGTACGGTTCGGCATTATGCCGATCCTGTTTATTGGCGGCGCCGCCTCAGCAGCAACTAACCTGCTGTTCCTGATGCTGACCGGCATGGGCGCGGATTTGCAGATGTTGATCGTGACCATTTCAGCCGACAACTTTAGCGCTGGCCTGGCGACGGCGGCATTCGTCGCCTATCTGTCGAGCCTGACCAACCTGAAATTCTCCGCCACCCAATACGCCCTACTCAGCTCAATCATGCTGTTGTTACCACGACTGATCGGTGGTTATTCAGGCGTGATGGTGGAAACATTCGGCTACGCCCAGTTCTTCCTGGTGACGGCTGCACTGGGTATCCCGACCTTGATCCTGATTATTCTGCAATGGCGACGCGAACAGTCACAGCCACAAAAGGCCAGCGGAGCTATCCCAACCGAGCACCCATAACAATAATCCGAGAGTGGCCGTATCAGGCCAACCGGCATAGGTTTTGCTGGTTGCAGACACCCACATTAAGGGCAAATTATGTCAGCGATATTGAGCACCTCAAACACGTCATCCAAGTCAGCCGGCTTCGAAAGCTGGTGGCAGACCCAAGGTGAGTGGGTCGAGGAACCCAACGATCGCCGAGGCGGTTACAGTGGTGTGCAGCGTATTTACAAAGACGCCACGCTACTCTACGCAAAACGCCAAACGAGCCATATTCACCGCAGCCTGCTCCACCCTTTTGGCCGGCCAACCGTACTGCGTGAGCAAGAAGCACTGCTCGGCGCCCGCAAGGCTGGCGTCACCGTCCCCGAAATTGTTTACTGCGCAGCCCAGCGCAGCAGTGATGGTTGGCGAGCACTGCTGATCACCAAGGCGCTGGAAGGTTTTCAGCCGATTGATCAATGGTATGCCAGCAACGGGCGCGAGCAATGTGGCGAAACACTGCATCAGCAACTGCTGGTAGAAGTCGCCCACACGCTTGCCCGCCTGCACACTGCGCGCTGGCAGCATGGCTGCATCTATATCAAGCATATTTTTGTGCGCATTAACGGCGAGGGCTCTGCAGCTGCGCCCGAGGTCGCACTGCTTGATCTAGAGAAATGCCGGCGCCGTTTGACCAGCAAGCAGGCAGCCATGCATGACATGCTGCAGCTGAGGCGCCATTCGCCCTGGGATCAAACCGACTGGAAATACCTAGTAAGCCATTATCAACACGCGATGGGCCGCGACTTCAACGAGCTGTACAACGCCACTCGCCGCTAACGCGGCGAGCGCTCAAGCAAGGCTCAACTGTTCTGTTGCACCAAATGCACCACGCGCTGCGGGAATGGAATGCCAATACCTGCCTCGTCCATGCGCTCCTTGGTCTGCTCGGTAAAGGCGAAGGTGACCGGCCAAAAGTCGGGCGTTGCCACCCACACTCGTAAAGACAGGTTGACTGCACTGTCACCCAGCCCGGTCACAAACACCACGGGAGCGGGTTCGCTGTGCACGCGCGGGTCTTTAGCGATTTCCAGCAGCACGTCACGCGCCGTTTTGATATCGCTGGAGTAATCGATACCCACATTAATGTCGACGCGACGCTTAGGCTCGCGCGAATAGTTGGTGATATGACCATTCGACAAGCTGCCGTTGGGCACG
This sequence comes from Pseudomonas sp. MIL19, assembly GCF_028680365.1. NCBI lineage: Bacteria > Pseudomonadati > Pseudomonadota > Gammaproteobacteria > Pseudomonadales > Pseudomonadaceae > Pseudomonas > Pseudomonas sp. MIL19. The sequence goes on from NZ_JAPPVG010000007.1 coordinate 59,179, forward strand.
ATCACCACTTTGTTATCGGCAGTTTTCAGTGTGGTATGGAAAATCTGAATGCTGTCGACACTGCCCGATACGCCCTGCGCCTCGATCCAATCGCCGGCCCGGAACGGACGAAACAGCATGATCAAGACGCCGCCCGCGAAGTTTGCCAGGCTGCCTTGCAAAGCCAGGCCAATGGCCAGACCGGCGGCACCGATGACGGCTATAAAGGAGGTGGTTTCTACCCCAACCATCGAGGCCACGCTGACCAGCAGCAGCACTTTCAGCACGATGCCGACCAGGCTGCAGATAAAACTGCCGAGCGCCCGGTCAACCTGACGCATGTCGAGTACACGGCCAATACTGCTGACGAGCTTACTGACCAACCACCAACCGATCAGCAAAGTGATCAAAGCCAGGGTCAGCTTGCCACTGTATTCCAGCACGACGGGCAACCAGGCTTCCGACATTTTCACGACTTGTTCGACGTTAAATTCCATTTGTTAATCCTTTTTAAAGCCTAAAAACAAACCGCCACGGCAAGCCGTGGCGGTTTTACTGCACTTACACCGTTGCGACGCCTGCTCGGCGCCAAGGTTCAATACTCACGCGTTAATCGCGAAAGTTGTTGAACTGCAAGGGCATACCAAAGTCCTTGGCACGCAGGGCGGCAATCGCTTCCTGCAGGTCATCACGCTTCTTGCCGGTAATACGCACCTGCTCGCCCTGGATAGCAGCTTGAACCTTGAGCTTGCTGTCCTTGATGTGCGCGACGATTTTCTTCGCCAAGTCCTTCTCGATGCCTTCACGCAGGATCACTTCCTGCTTGACGCTCTTGCCCGATGGGTAGGCGTCCTTAAATTCCAGGCACTGCACGTCAATCTTGCGTTTGACCAGGCAGAGCTTGAGAATCTCAACCATCTGCTCCAACTGGAAATCCGCATCGGCTGTCAGGTTGACAGTCAGCTCTTTCAGCTCAAAGCTACCTTTACCGCGCAGGTCATAACGACGGTCCAGCTCTTTAATGGCACTGTCGATGGCGTTGGTCACTTCATGTTTGTCCAACTCGGACACCACGTCGAACGAGGGCATGGGCTTACTCCTGATAGACGGCGCGCCCTGCATCACGAATGGGGCACACCTGGCTTGACGGTAAAAAAACCCGGCCATTATATAATGCTAGCTGCACACACTGCCCGGCGAAGTACCGGGCCCACGTGATTTCCCTTTAGCGAGCCTGTCCATGTCGAACCCCCACCTGAGTATTTTGGTCGTCGATGACGCCAAGTTCTCCAGCGCCATGATCGGGCGCGCCCTGAGCCAGGCGGGTTATCAGGACCTACGCTTCGCCAGCAGCGCCGCCGAAGCCATCAAACTGCTCGAACAGCGCCCCGCCAGCGTTTTATTGGCCGATTGGCTAATGCCGGAGATGAATGGCCTGGAATTGACCGTGCAGGTGCGTCAGTTCGACGAAATGGCTCACCACTACACCTACGTCATCCTGCTCACCGGCAAGGAAGGCGAAAACGTACTGAGCGAAGCCTTCGACAGCGGTGTTGATGATTTCATTAGCAAAGCGGCTATGAACGAGCAACTGCTGCCACGGGTCTTCGCCGCCGACCGTCTGTGCAATAGCCTGCAGCGCCTACTGCAAGAAAATCGCCTGCTCACCGAAAACATCGCCAGCCTAGAGCAACGCAACCTGATCGACCCGCTCACAGGCCTGGGTAACAACCGCTATTTGCATCAGAAGATGCTCGACAGCCTGCGCCAGATTGAGTCTCGTGGCGGCGCGCTGTGTTACCTGCTGATTGGATTACAGGACGTTCACAGACTGCACCAGCAGCATGGCGAGGCCTTTTATAACGAGCTGCTGAGCGGTGTTTCCCGACGCCTGCAGCAGTTAGTGCGGCCACTGGATGTGTTGGTGCGTCTGGATGAAAACCACTTTGGCCTCATCACCCTGCTAAGCGACCTGCACGAGTGTTCGCCCAGCAGCTTTAAACGCCTGCACGATGGCATCAACCTCAAGGCCTTCAAAACCAGCGAAGGCTTTATCAGCCTCAAAGCCGGGATAAGCCTGGTAGGCCTCGACGCCAAAGGCCTGCCCTGTACCGCGGAGCAAATCACTCAACACGCCGAGAAATTGCTGAGCGAGTCTTACAGCAGCGGCCGCGTAACGGCAGTGCGCCTGCCGTTGCCGCAGTAACCCGCGTTAAACATGTGGCATATCCTTGGGGCCGGCAGCCTGGGCACCCTGTGGGCAACCCGCCTGGCGCGGGCTGGCCTGCCGGTGCAGCTGATCCTGCGTGATACACAACGCCTTCGCAGCTATCAACACGCCGGCGGCCTGACCCTCATTGAACAGGGCCAGGCCCAGCACTTCGCCATCACAGCCCAAACAGCCGCCGATCCGCAACCGATCCAGCGCCTGCTGCTGGCCTGCAAAGCCTACGACGCAGCCACCGCGGTGAGCCAACTGGCGCCACGCTTAGTCGACGGTGCAGAAATTCTATTGCTGCAAAATGGCCTGGGCAGCCAGGACGAGGTCGCGCGCGCGGCCCCACATGCGCGCTGCATTATGGCGTCCAGCACCGAAGGCGCGTTTCGCCAGGCGGACTTCCAAGTGGTGTTTGCCGGCCACGGCCATACCTGGCTCGGCGACCCACTTGATGTGCAGCCGGCAGCCTGGCTGGCTGATTTACAACGCGCCGGTATTGCCCATGACTGGAGCCTGGATATCCTCAGTCGCTTGTGGCGCAAACTGGCGCTGAACTGCGCCATCAACCCCCTCACTGTGCTGCATGACTGCCGCAATGGCGGGTTGCGCGAACACCCGGCGCAGGTCGCCTGCCTGTGCAGTGAGCTGAGTGAGTTGCTGCAGCGCTGCGGCCACAGTGCGGCCGCCGAGAACCTGCATGACGACGTGCAGCGAGTGATCCTGGCCACCGCCGCCAACTATTCTTCCATGCACCAAGATGTCAGCCAGGGCCGACGCACAGAAATCGCCTACCTACTGGGTTATGCCTGCGACGCTGCGCAGCGCCACCAACTGCAGCTGCCGCATTTACATGCCCTGCACGACCAACTACTCACGCACCTCAACGCGCGCGGATTGCCCAGTTACTGAGCCGCGCGTTAACCTGCCGACACGTTCACCACCGACACACCTCGCCATGCCCCTGCGTCAGCGCCTTGAAAATCTCCCGGTCGGCCGCAAACTGCTGGTCGCTCTGCTGGCATTGCTGGCCACCGTACTGCTGGTCGCCAACCTGGCCTTTATCAGCGCCGCTTACTGGATTTCCCAGGAAAGCATGGCCCCCCAAGCGCTGCACACCCTCGGTCGGCTGATTGCCAGCCCACAGTTGAGCAAGCATGCACTGAGCTCTCCCGCCGCGGCCAAAGCCTTGCTCAAGCGCCTGGATGACTACGCACCGCTGCGCGCGGCGATGATTTATGACGCCGACGGCCTGAGCCTGGCGCAGCTGCAGCGCGGCAGCAAACTGCAGCTGCCGCAGCACATTGAAGAGGTCGAGTCCTGGCGGCACAGTGAGTTTCGCATCAGTCAGTTAATCGAATTGCCCCAAGACACCGGCCATTCCGGCCATTTGCTGTTGGTCGCCTCCAGCGAACTGCCGGGGGTGTTCTACACCGGCACACTGACCGCCAGCCTGGTGATTCTCGCCCTGAGCGTCTTGCTCTGGCTGATTGTCTCGCGCCAGGTACGCCGCCTGATCACCCGCCCGATCCGCCGCCTGGAAGAGCTCTCACGCCAAGTCACTCGCGAGGAGAACTACGCCTTGCGCGCACGCCGCGGCAACGCTGACGAAATCGGCGGCCTGGCTGATGCCTTCAACACCATGCTGGTGCGCATCGAAGCCCGTGAGCAACAGCTCAAGCGCGCCCGCGATGACGTCCAACAAGCCTTCGACCAGGCCCAGCACCTCGCGGAAGAAACTCGCCACTCCAACCGTAAACTGGAGCTGGAAGTACAGGTGCGCAGCAAGATCGAGAAAAAGCTCACTGGTTTTCAGAACTACCTCAACAGCATCATCGACTCCATGCCCTCGGCCCTGATCGCCCTCGACGAGCAGCTCTATGTGACGCAGTGGAACCAGGAAGCCAGCAGCCTGTCCGGCACCCGCCTGGACGAAGCACTGAATCAGCCGATTTTCCTCGCCTTCCCGCCGCTCAAACCCTTCCTGCCGCAGCTAAAACGCACTGTCGAACAGCATCAAGTGGAAAAAATCGAACGGGTCACCTGGGGCAGCAATGAACAACCTCTGCACTTCGCCCTGACCTTCTACCCGCTGACCGGCAGCAGCGGTCGTGGCGTGGTGATCCGCATCGACGACATCACCCAGCGCCTCAACCTCGAAGAAATGATGGTGCAGTCAGAGAAGATGCTCTCCGTGGGTGGCCTCGCCGCCGGCATGGCGCACGAGATCAACAACCCCCTGGGGGCCATCCTGCATAACGTGCAGAACATCCGCCGGCGCCTGTCACCGGAGCTAGAAAAAAACCGCGAACAGGCCGAACAAGCTGGCATCTGCCTGGAAGCCATCGACCGTTACCTGCAGGCCCGAGAGATCCCGCGCCTGCTCGATGGCATTCAGCAGGCCGGCAGCCGCGCCGCCAAGATTGTCAGCCACATGCTCAATTTCAGCCGCCGCAGTGATCGTCAACTCGCTCCGTGCCACTTGCCAGCGCTGATCGACCAAGCCGTGGAAATCGCCAGCAACGACTTTGACCTGACTGATAGTTTTGACTTCAAGAGCCTGAACATTCAGCGCGAGTTCGCGGCCGATCTACCCGCCGTCCCCGCCACCGCCAACGAACTGGAGCAGGTGCTGCTCAACTTGCTGAAAAACGCCGCCCAGGCGATTCATCAGCGCAGTGACAGCCAAGTACCAGGACAGATCATTCTGCGAGTACGCCTGGCCGGGGCGTGGGCCGAGATCCAGGTCGAAGATAACGGCGTCGGTATGCCCGAATCGGTGCGCAAACGCATCTTCGAGCCGTTCTTCACCACCAAGGAAGTCGGCCAGGGCACCGGCCTCGGCCTATCGGTTTCTTACTTCATCATCACTAATAACCACAAAGGGCAGATGGAGGTGCAGTCCAAACCCGACCAGGGCACCTGCTTCACCCTGCGCCTGCCGCTGCCAACCGCCACTCCTGATACAGGCATTTGAATATGGGCTACCGACTCTCGAAAATTTACACCCGCACCGGCGATACCGGCGAAACCGGCCTGGCCGACGGCCGCCGCGTGACCAAGGACCACCCGCGCGTGGATGCCATGGGCGAGGTGGATACGCTAAACAGCCAGATTGGCTTGCTGCTCGCCGACCTGGCCGAGCAACAAGCTAAATGCCCGGGTCTGGGCGAGATTATCGAGGTGCTCGCGCCCTGCCAGCACCGCCTGTTTGATCTCGGTGGCGAACTGGCAATGCCCGACTACCAGGCGCTCCAGGCGCCGGAAATCGAGCGCCTGGAAGCGGCCATCGACCGCTGGAACGAAGAAGTCGGGCCGCTGGAGAATTTCATCCTGCCCGGTGGCTCACGGCTGATTGCCCAAGCGCATGTTTGCCGCAGCCTGGCCCGTAGCGCCGAGCGCCGCTGCCAACACCTGAATGCCGTAGAGCCAATTCGCGGCGTCGGCCTGGCCTACGTCAACCGCCTCTCTGACCTGTTGTTTGTCGCCGCCCGCGTGATCGCCAAGCGTCAGCAGATTGATGAAGTACTGTGGCAGGCCGCCAAGAAGGAATAACCCGAGCCCGGATGCCGCGCGGGGAAACACCCTTGAATTACAACCTCAGAGCAGGCTGAGCTGGCTTTCGAAACTGCGCCGCTGACCCGTCAGCGGATCATCGAACGCCAGCCCGCGCGCCAGCAGCTTTAATGGTCTGCTGTAGTCATCAGGGCTATCAGGGGCGTCGGTGACCTCGGGGTAGAACGGGTCATTAACAATCGGCGCGCCCAGCGCGGCCAGGTGCACACGCAACTGATGCTTCTTGCCCGTCACCGGGTAGAGGCGGTACAGCCAGTGTTCGCCCAGACGCTGGGCGACCTCGATACGGGTTTCGGTGTTGGCTTCCCCCGCCACTTCCTGCATGCGGAAAAACGGCTCAGCCGCGTCCAGCCGCGTGGCGCGTAGCAACGGGAAGGTCAGCTGCGGCAGGGCGGCCGCCAAGGCCTCGTAGCACTTGTCCATCTGCCGCAGGCGAAACAACGCCTGGTACTGGCCGCGGCTCTGGCGGTTGGTGGAAAACAGCACCAGACCCGCGGTATGCCGATCTATGCGATGCAAGGGCACCAGATCGGCATTGCCCAAACGCTTGGCCAGACGCGCCTGCAACGTCTGCTCGACATACTCGCCGGCCGGCATCACCGGCAGAAAATGCGGCTTATCGGCGACCAGCACATGCTCATCGACATACAGCACGCTTTCCTCGAACGGAATCGGCGTCTCGGCGGGCACTTCGCGGAAGTAATGCACCTTGAACCCTTCGCGATAGACCGTCAGCAGGCTGATTGGCTGCCCCTGGGCGTCCAACACCCGTCCACGGGCGATACGTTCCTGCCACACCGCCGGCTTAATCGCCGGGAAGTGTGCGCACAGGCACTCGAACACCGTCGCCCAGTTGCCCCGCGGCAGGTGCAACGTACTGGGGCGCATATTCGAGGGGGAACGAGCATCTATCGACATGGACACACTCAACAGCCAGACAGCGGAAAGCCCACAGGATAACCCAGATGCAGCGGTCAGCTGCCTGCGGCGGCCGCTCCAGAGCCTTGCAAGGCCATACGGAAGATGGCCGCCAGCAGGTCGGACTGGCTGACAATCCCCACAACCCGCCGCGCGTCGTCGATCACCGGTACCTGATGCATATCCGCGTCGGTGAGCATCTGCAGCAGGTCGGTGACCGGCCAATCCGCACGACAGCTTGGCACCTCACGGCGCATGCAGGTGCTGACATCCTCGGCATCAGCAGGCGCCTGCAACACCTCATGCAGCCCAAGCATGCCGAGCAGCTGGCCCTCGGCGTTAACCACCGGCAGCGCAGTCAGGCGGTGCTCATACAAGCGGGCGCGGGCGGCGTCCAGGCCTGTCAGAGGACTCAGTGTCTGCACATCACGAGACATGATGTCGGCGCAGCGCACCTCACCAAAACGCCGCTGATAGGCCCGCGCTTCGGTTTGCAGAAAAATCTCTTCGAGGTCTTCGCGGGAAATATCGAGCAGTTCGCCACGGGCTTCGAGTACGGCGCTCAGGTCGTCTGGGGTAAAGCCCAGACGCTCACGCGGGAGCGGATCGCGGGTCTTGTGCAGGTTGCCATGTTCAAGGGGGCGGTGCGGGTATTGCCGGCGTAAGGCGTTGTTGAACAGCAACGCAATCAGCAGCAGGCCCAAGGAGTTTAGGCCGACCGGATAGAGGGCGAAGTGGTAACCCAACTCGGCCACTTGCGGGCCTGCCAGCACTGCCGTCAGCGCCACCGCGCCACCCGGCGGGTGCAGGCAACGCAACGCAAACATCGCCGCAATCGCCAGGCCACCCGCTAATGCTGCCACCCAGGCATCGTGTCCAAGCACAGTGGCGCAGGTGACCCCGATCAGGGCAGAGATCAGGTTGCCGCCGATAATCGACCACGGCTGTGCCAACGGGCTGGCCGGCACCGCAAACAGCAGCACCGCCGACGCGCCCATTGGCGCTATCAGCCATGGGCTGGCATTACCCAGCACCTCATAAGACAGCCAACCACTGAACAGCAGCCCGAGCACTGCACCCATACAACTCAGCACACGCTCGCTGAAACTGACCATCATCGGCGCAGGCCAGAAGCCCTTCATCCACGCCTTGAAACTTTGCACCGTCAACTGCCCACCTGTAGCGCACCATTTGAGGGCGCGACTATAACGCCCTTTACCCAACGGTTGCAGTTACTCCGGCCAGAACGCACGAATACCCGCCACGCCCTGCGCTCCAACCTGCCAAGCCCGCGCAACGTCGCCCGGAGTCACCCCGCCCAGCAGGTAAGCCGGCTGATTAAACCCTTGCAATAACCCGGCAACCTGCTCCCAACCCAACGGCTGAGCATCGGGATGGGTGTGCGTCGCCTGTACGGGCGACAGGGTGATGAAGTCCACGCCCATCTGCGCCGCCAAGGCGAGTTCGTCTGCCGAGTGACAGGATGCCGCCAACCAGCGCTCGCGCGGAAACGGCCGCCCCGCCGCGCTCAACTCACGCAGTTGCCGCGCCGTCAGATGCCAGCCGGCTGCCGGGAAGTCGCCCAGCCACTCCAGCGGACCCTTGAGCATCAGTTGTGCCTTGCCTACGCACAACCCTAAAGCGTCGACGGCGATATCACGGTACTGCGCATCGAACATCGCCGGCGCGCGCAACTGCAGCAGGCGAATACCGCTTTTCAACGCCGTTTGAATACCCCGTAGCAGCTCAGGCCCGCTCAAGCCCTCTGGGGTAATCAGGTAGCGCTCGGGCAAGCGTGCGGCCGCAACAATCGGCCGGTTGGCCGCCGGGAACTCATAGTCACCGAGCTGCCGGGGGCTGACCCAGGCCAGTGGCTGGCCTTCGGCACCATGCGGTTCACCGGTAAACGCCGAGACCTCCCAGACATCCAGCAACACCTGTTTGTCCGGGTAATCATGACGCACCTGGATTAACGGCCGGGCTGCACTGGGACGAATGCCCAGCTCCTCCTCCAGTTCACGGGCCAGGGCCGTTTGTACCGTTTCACCCGCCTCCACCTTGCCGCCTGGAAACTCCCAGAGACCGCCTTGGTGTTGATCCTCAGCACGCTTGGCGAGCAGGATTTGCCCGTCTTCGCCGCGAATGACTGCAGCAGCTACATGAATACGCTTCACTCCAGATATTCCTCCTGGGCAGCTTGATACCAGCGCTGAAACGCCGGCCATTGATAGATTGTCTCGACATAGGCAGCAGCCTCAGCCGGCAGCACCACCTGATAACTGCGCAAACGCGCCGCCACCGGGGCAAAGAAGGCATCCGCCAAGCTCGGCTGGCCAAACAGGAAGCCGCCAGCCTGAGCAAAGCGCTGCCGGCACTCGACCCACAAAGCGCAAACGCGCTGAATATCTGCCATGGCATCGGCCGGTATTTCGGCTAAGGCCTGGTTACGCTTGAGGTCCATCGGCAGGTGACTGCGCAGCGCAACAAAACCGCTGTGCATCTCGGCGCAGGCACTGCGGGCCAGCGCTCGCGCCGCTCGCTCCTGCGGCCAGAGTTGGGCCGCCGGGAAACACTCGGCCAGGTATTCGCTAATCGCCAGGGAGTCCCAGATGATGCCTTCGTCAGTGATCAGCAACGGCACCTTGCCAGTCGGCGAGTGCTGCAGAATCTGTGCGCGAGTCTCGGGGCGGTTCAGGGCGATCAGCTGTTCGCTATAGGGCGCACCGCTGAGCTCCAAGGCTAGCGCCGCACGCAGCGACCAGGACGAATAGGTTTTGTCACCGATAACCAGAGTAAGAGACATGGGCTGCGCTCAGGGCGGGAAGGTCAAACGACCTTAAAAGGCGCCCCCTGCAATAGCAAATTCCCGTTGTTCATAGCGCTATGAACAACGGGAATGCGGGCAGCCAAACAGCAGGTGCGTGGCCGATCAGGTGCGGTATTCCGCGTTGATCTTCACGTACTCGTGGGACAGGTCAGTGGTCCAAATGGTCTCGCTGCAGCTGCCACGGCCCAATTCAATGCGGATGGTGATTTCTTCTTTCGCCATCACCGCCGAGCCCTGCTCTTCGGTGTAGCTGGCCGCGCGACAGCCGCGGCTGGCGATGCACACGTCACCTAGGAACACGTCGATCAAGCTAACATCCAACTGCGCCACACCGGCACGGCCGACGGCAGCAAGGATCCGCCCCCAGTTTGGATCGGAAGCAAACAGCGCAGTCTTGATCAGCGGCGAATGCGCCACGGCGTACCCAACGTCCAGGCACTCCTGATGGGTTGCACCGCCGTTCACCTGCACAGTGACGAACTTGGTTGCACCTTCACCGTCACGCACGATGGCCTGTGCCACGTCCATGCACACACTGAACACCGCCTCTTTGAGCTTGGCGAACAGGTCGCCGCTGGCCTGGGTGATCTCTGGCAGGGCCGCCTGACCGGTAGCGATGAGCATGCAGCAGTCGTTGGTCGAGGTGTCGCCGTCGATGGTGATGCGGTTGAACGATTTGTTCGCCGCGTCGCGCAGCAAATCCTGCAGTACGCCCTGGGCAACCTTGGCGTCGGTAGCGATGTAACCCAGCATGGTCGCCATATTCGGCTTGATCATCCCGGCGCCCTTGGAAATACCGGTCACGGTAACGGTAACGCCATCGTGCACGAACTGGCGGCTGGCACCCTTAGGCAAGGTGTCGGTGGTCATGATGCCCGTGGCGGCCTCAGCCCAATGATCCGGCGCCAGATCGTCCAGCGCCGCACGCAGCGCACCTTCAATCTTTGCCACGGGTAACGGCTCACCGATAACCCCGGTGGAAAAAGGCAGCACGGCCCCCTCTTGCACCCCGGTCAGGGCCGCCAGAGCAGAGCAGGTGTGCGCCGCATCGCGCAGCCCCTGCCCACCGGTGCCAGCGTTAGCATTGCCAGTGTTGGTCAGCAGGTAACGCACGCTGCCCAATACCCGCTGCTTGGCCAGGACCACCGGCGCAGCGCAGAACGCATTAAGGGTGAATACCCCGGCTACGCTGGAGCCCTCGGCACAGCGCATGACTACCACATCCTTGCGCCCAGGACGCTTGATGCCCGCAGAAGCGATGCCCAATTCGAAACCTGGAACCGGGTGCAGGGTAGACAATGGGCCAAGACCAACAGCCATAGGGAACACTCCTTGAGGGGGTAGGACATGAGAGATGGTAAAACGCCGCGAGCGGTCGAACCGTTCGCGGCGTTATTCAAGCGGGGCCAAGCATAGCCAACGTCACTGTCGGCGCAACCCGCTCTACACAGTCGGTTTAGTTAACCTGACCGTGGCAGTGCTTGTACTTCTTACCGGAACCACACGGGCACGGTTCGTTACGGCCAATCTTCGGTTCAGTGCGCACAGGCGCCACAGCCACCGCTACATCACCCTCCTCTTCAGAGGTTTGCGGCGGTATAGCCGAGGCGTCCGCGTGCTGAAACTGCATGCGCTCAGCCAATGCCTCGGCCTCGCGACGCAGACGCGCCTCTTCTTCGGCCGGATCTTCGCGGCGCACCTGCACATGCGACAGCACGCGGATGGTGTCGCGCTTGATCGAATCCAGCAATTCCTGGAACAAGGTGAAAGACTCACGCTTATATTCCTGCTTGGGGTTCTTTTGTGCATAACCGCGCAGGTGAATACCGTGGCGCAGGTGATCCATGGTCGACAGGTGGTCTTTCCACAGGTCGTCGAGCACGCGCAGCAGAATCTGCTTCTCGAAGGTGCGCAGCGCCTCGGCACTGGCCTCGATTTCCTTCTCGTTGTAGGCCTTGATCAGCTCGTCAAGAATGCGCTCGCGCAGGGTCTCTTCATACAACTTGTGATCATCGTCGAGCCACTGCTGGATCGGCAGACGCAAGTTGAAGCTGGTGTACAGCGCCTCTTCCAGACCGGCGATATCCCACTGCTCAGGCAGCGACTGTGGCGCAATATGTTCGTTGACTAGGTTCTCGACGACTTCGCGGCGGAAATCGGCAATGGTTTCGCCAATGTTGTCTGCGGCGAGCAGGGTGTTGCGCATGTGATAGATCACCTTGCGCTGCTCGTTCGCCACGTCGTCGTATTCCAGCAGCTGCTTACGCATGTCGAAGTTACGGCCTTCAACCTTGCGCTGCGCCTTCTCGATGGCATTACTGACCATGCGGTGCTCAATGGCCTCTCCAGGCTGCATGCCCAGAGCCTTCATAAAGTTCTTCACCCGATCCGAGGCGAAGATGCGCATCAGGTTATCTTCCAGCGACAGATAGAAACGGCTGGAACCTGGGTCACCCTGGCGGCCGGCACGACCACGCAGCTGATTGTCGATACGCCGCGATTCATGACGCTCAGACGCGATTACATGCAAACCACCGGCTTCAATCACTTGCTGGTGACGCTTCTGCCAATCGGCCTTGATTTGGGCGATCTGCTCAGGTGTTGGGTTTTCCAGGTTGGCGACTTCAACTTCCCAGTTGCCACCCAACAGAATGTCGGTACCACGACCGGCCATGTTGGTGGCAATAGTCAGCGCGCCCGGACGACCGGCCTGAGCAATGATTTCCGCTTCCTTCTCGTGGAACTTGGCATTCAGCACTTTGTGCTCGATGCCTTCCTGATTGAGTAGCGCCGACATGTGTTCGGACGTTTCGATGGTCGCCGTACCGACCAGAACGGGCCGGCCCAACGCCATGCTTTCTTTGATGTCGGTAACGATGGCGGCGTACTTCTCTTCCGCAGTCAGGTAGACCAGGTCGTTGAAGTCTTTACGCGCCAGGGCACGGTTAGTCGGGATTACGATCACCGCCAAGCCGTAAATCTGATGGAACTCGAACGCTTCGGTATCAGCCGTACCGGTCATGCCGGACAGCTTGTTGTACAGGCGGAAGTAGTTCTGGAAGGTGGTCGAGGCCAGCGTCTGGCTCTCGGCCTGGATCGGCAGACCTTCTTTGGCTTCGATCGCCTGGTGCAGGCCCTCAGACAAACGACGCCCCGGCATGGTACGGCCGGTGTGTTCGTCGATCAGCAGCACCTGGTTGTTCTGCACGATGTATTCAACGTTGCGGTTGAACAGCTTGTGCGCCCGCAGACCCGAGTACACATGGGTCAGCAGGCCCAGGTTATGCGCCGAATACAGGCTCTCGCCTTCAGCCAGCAAACCGACTTCGGTGAGCATTTCTTCAACAAACTGGTGGCCGGCTTCATTCAGCTCAACCTGACGAGCCTTCTCATCAAGCTTGTAATGGCCTTCCTGAGTAACGACGCCCTCTTCTTCCTCAACATGCAGCTTGAGGCGCGGGATCAGCTTGTTGACCTCGGTATAAAGGCGCGAACTGTCTTCGGCCTGACCAGAGATGATCAACGGGGTGCGCGCTTCATCGATCAGAATGGAGTCAACTTCGTCGATTACAGCGAAATTCAGCTCACGCTGGAATTTATCTTCCAAGCTGAAAGCCATGTTGTCGCGCAGGTAATCGAAGCCAAATTCGTTATTGGTGCCGTAGGTGATATCGGCCGCGTAGGCTTCACGCTTCTCTTCCGGCGGCATAAACGGGGTGACAATCCCCACCGTCATACCGAGGAATTCATACAGCGGACGCATCCAGTTGGCGTCGCGGCGTGCCAGGTAGTCGTTGACCGTGACCACATGCACGCCCTTGCCGGACAGCGCATTCAGGTACACCGCCAGGGTCGCCACCAGGGTTTTACCCTCACCGGTGCGCATCTCGGCGATCTTGCCTTCATGCAAGGTCATGCCACCAATCAACTGCACGTCGAAGTGGCGCATGCCCATCACCCGCTTACCGGCTTCGCGGGCTACCGCAAATGCTTCGGCGAGCAGTTGATCGAGGGTTTCGCCTTTAGCCAGACGGGCTTTGAACTCATCCGTCTTGGCTCGCAGTTGCTCATCGGAAAGGGCAAGCATCTGCTCCTCGAAGGCATTGACGGCGCTTACCGCCTTGAGCATGCGTTTGACTTCACGCTCGTTCTTGCTTCCAAAGAGTTTCTTTAACAAAGGCGCAAACATATCGACAGGATCTTCCAGGCGTATGGATTGAGGGCTACTGAACAGCGACCCATGCAGCATTTTTGGCTGCGTGCGAGGTGGGCATTCTACTCGGAAACGCTAATGAGGAAAGCGGCGTTATTCGACGCTACCCACTCGGGCGATGTAGCTGGCCGGATTAACAACCCGACCATTCTTGGTGACTTCGAAGTGTACATGGTAACCACTGGCGCGCCCGCTGCGACCAACCCTGGCAATCGTTTGATCGCGCTGCACCAGATCACCAATCTGTACCAAGTTACTCTGATTGTGCGCATACAGCGTGGTGTAGCCGTCTGCATGGCTGACCTCCACGACATTACCATAGCCCGACTTGACCCCAGAGAAGCTCACCACACCCGCAGCGACAGCGACCACATCACTGCCCGGCTTGGCGGCAAAATCGACACCTTTATGCTGAGTATTACGCCCGGTGAGCGGGTGTACACGGCGGCCAAACGGCGAAGACATGTAGCCATTGCGCACCGGCATACCCGACAGGTATTCGGCTTCGCTCAGCTGGCGCTCGCCGATCAACTGCTCAAGCACCTCCAATAACTGCTCACGGCTGTCCAGGCGCACGCTCAAGCGGTCGAGCTCATCCATAAACAGCGGCGGCGCATAAGCCGCATCGCCCAAGCTATCTTCAGCACCGCCCTGACCAACATTGAGCGAAAAGTCAAACTCACTGGCATCAAGATCCGCCAACTCGGTCAGCCGCGCACCCAGTGCGTCCAAACGCGTTAGGCGCGCCTGCAGCTCGGCCACATGCGCAGCGAACGCATCCAGCTGGCGCTGTGCATCCAGACGCACGGCGCCCACTTCGGCACGCTGCTGATCGAGCACCTGATTGATTTGCGTATCGTCCTGCACCCTAACAGTGGCAGGTGCCCACCAGGCCCCAACTGCCACACCACTGGCCAGCGCGGCACCGAGCGCCAGCAACACTACCAACAGTAGCCCGCGCAAATTTAGGCTGAGTGAACGTGCGGCACCATGGTGCCGGCTGAGTAATATGATCTGCACTGCATTCCCCTAACGGTGAAGGCACAGCCGGCAGCAGTGATTCTGCTACCATGCTGGCTTCACTTTCTCAGGCGTCCTGCCATGACATTTCGTCCTTTGCCGGCCCGGGCTCCCGCCGCACTCTTGCGCGAAGCGAAGCCTCTGAAAGCGCTGTTCAATCAAGCGCAACGCATTGATCGCCTGCAACACTTACTCGAGAGCCAACTGCAGCCTGCTGCCCGCGAACACTGCCATGTAGCGTCATGGCGCGAGGGCTGCCTGCTGCTGATAATCACCGACGGCCATTGGGCCACACGCCTGCGCTATCAACAAAAACGCTTGTTGAAACAGCTGCAGGCACTCGAAGAGTTCGCGACCTTAACGAAGATTCTGTTCAAGGTGCAACCTCCGACTGCTGAAAGGCGTGCGCCAATTCGCACAATGAATTTGTCCAGCAGCGCCGCAGAAAACATCCAATCTACCGCCGAAGGCATCAGCGACCCCAAACTCCGCGCAGCCCTAGAACGCCTGGCAAAACACACCCAAAGCGACAAAACGACAGACTAAAAAAACTGGCCAACATGCTTTGCTCGCATGCTTATCCTGGCGCTACGACTGCTCAACGATTGGCCTCCAGCACCGACAACCGATAAAAAAAGGCCACCCGAGGGTGGCCTTAGAAAGTAAAGAAGGAAGGTCGTACGTTACACCGCCGCAACCGGGCGCATGTAAGAGATTGGCGCGGTGTTGGGGTCATCAAAGGTGACAACTTCCCACGCATCGGTTTGCTCAATCAGGGTGCGCAGCAGAAGGTTATTCAGCGCATGGCCCGACTTGAAACCTTTGAACTCGCCAATCAGGCTGTTACCCAGCAGGTAAAGATCGCCGATCGCATCGAGAATCTTGTGCTTAACGAATTCGTCCTCATACCGCAGGCCGTCTTCGTTCAACACGCGAAACTCATCCACTACGATGGCGTTATCCACGCTGCCGCCGAGCGCCAGGTTCTGTGAACGCAGGAACTCGATATCACGCATAAAGCCGAACGTGCGAGCGCGACTCACTTCCTTCACGAATGACGTGCTGGAGAAGTCGACGCTGGCTGACTGGGTGCGATTGCGGAACACAGGGTGATCGAAATCGATCTCAAAGGTCACCTTGAACCCTTCGAAAGGCACAAAAGTGGCGCGCTTGTCGCCATCTTCAACCGTGACTTCACGAAGGATACGAATGAACTTCTTGTGGGCGTCCTGCTCTTGCAGACCAGCCGATTGAATCAGGAATACAAAAGGACCCGCACTGCCATCCATGATCGGCACTTCGGATGCGGAGAGCTCGACGTAGGCGTTATCGATGCCCAGGCCAGCCATGGCCGAAAGCAGGTGCTCTACCGTATCCACCTTGACATCACCATTGACCAGCGTGGTCGACATGGTGGTTTCACCGACATTCCCTGCACGCGCGGGAATTTCCACGACAGGGTCCAGGTCGGTACGACGGAACACGATACCGGTGTCCACTGGTGCCGGCTTTAGGGTCAGGTATACCTTTTCCCCGGAATGCAGGCCTACGCCAGTGGCGCGGATGATGTTCTTCAGGGTGCGTTGTCTGATCATGGATTGGACCGCTATAGCACTAGTTGCGAATAGTTTTCAACAATGGCCGGCGATGATAGCAGAACCGGCCTTTGCTGAACACCAATCGTCCCAATACTCCTGATACATTTCATCAATCGGCCTGACGACGCAGGAAGGCCGGAATATCCAGGTAATCCAGATCATCCTGCGGATTCATCTTGGCCGCAGTGGCTGCGCCGCCGTGGCTTTGACGCTGAACAGTAGGACGCTCGTAATCTTTGTAATTGACGCTTTGCTCACCACGCGCCGGTGCGGCTGCGTTGCTATGGGCGTTGGCAGAAACCTGCACAGTATTGTCGATAACCTTGACCGGCTTCTCGATACGCGCACCCAGACCGGTGGCCACTACGGTGACGTGCAACTCGTCGCGCATGTCCGGATCGATCACGGTGCCGACCTTGACGGTGGCGTGCTCGGAAGCGAACTGCTCGATGATGTTACCCACGTCGGAGTACTCACCCAGGGACAGGTCAGGACCGGCAGTGATGTTCACCAGAATACCGCGCGCGCCTTGCAGGTTGACGTCTTCGAGCAATGGATTGCGAATGGCCGCTTCGGTCGCTTCACGCGCACGGTTCGGACCGCTGGCGCAGCCAGTGCCCATCATCGCCATGCCCATTTCGCTCATCACGGTTTTCACGTCGGCGAAGTCGACGTTGATCATGCCCGGACGCTTGATGATGTCGGAGATACCGCGCACGGCACCCGCCAGTACATCGTCAGCCTTGGCGAACGCGGACAACAGGCTGGCGTCCTTACCGAGGATGGTCAGCAGTTTTTCGTTAGGGATGGTGATCAGCGAGTCGACACTTTCCGACAGAGCGCGGATGCCTTCTTCGGCGATCAGCATGCGCTTCTTGCCTTCGAACGGGAACGGACGGGTCACCACTGCAACGGTGAGGATGCCCATTTCCTTGGCCACCTGAGCAATTACTGGGGCTGCACCGGTGCCGGTACCGCCGCCCATGCCGGTGGTGATAAAGACCATATCGGTGCCTTGCAGCACTTCAGCGATACGCTCGCGATCTTCCATAGCGGCCTGACGGCCAACTTCTGGGTTAGCACCCGCACCGAGGCCTTTAGTTACTGCAGTGCCTAGCTGCAGAACAGTGCGTGCGCCGATGTTTTTCAGTGCCTGTGCATCCGTGTTGGCGCAGATGAACTCAACGCCTTCAATGTTGTTTTTCGCCATATGGTTGACAGCATTACCGCCGCCGCCGCCCACGCCGATGACCTTGATAACCGCACTTGCTGGAGCGCTGTCTACGAGTTCAAACATTTTCCCTCTCCTTTACTTTCTAGTTATAACGCCTACTGCAAAATCAGAAATTGCCCTGGACCCAGCGTTTCAGCCGTTCCAGAACAGGTTGTTTGGGTTCATCGCTGTAGCTGCCAAGCGCAGACATCGAAACGCCGTCGGCCTGCTTTTGCAGCCCGTACAGCAGCAGGCCTACGCCTGTTGAATAGATGGGGTTACGCACGACGTCGGCCAATCCTTTGACACCCTGGGGGATACCCAGGCGTACCGGCATATGGAAAATTTCTTCGGCCAGCTCGACGGCTCCTTCCATCTTCGCTGTACCGCCTGTGAGAACGATCCCGGCCGGGATCAAGTCCTCATAACCACTGCGACGCAGCTCAGCCTGAATCAGGGTGAACAGCTCGTCGTAACGTGGCTCAACCACTTCAGCCAGGGACTGACGCGACAAATCTCGCGGCGGACGATCACCGACGCTCGGCACCTTGATGGTCTCGCCTGCACCGGCCAGTTTGGCCAACGCGCAAGCATACCGAATCTTGATCTCTTCGGCATACTGAGTTGGCGTGCGCAGGGCCATGGCGATGTCATTGGTGACCTGATCACCGGCAATCGGGATCACTGCGGTATGGCGGATCGCGCCTTCGGTGAAGATGCAGATGTCGGTGGTGCCACCGCCGATATCGACCAAACACACACCCAGCTCTTTCTCGTCATCCGTTAACACGGCATAAGCCGAGGCCAACTGCTCAAGAATGATGTCGTCAACTTCAAGGCCGCAGCGACGCACACACTTCTCGATGTTCTGCGCGGCATTCACCGCGCAAGTGACCACGTGCACCTTGGCTTCCAGGCGCACACCGGACATGCCCAGTGGCTCACGTACGCCTTCCTGGTTATCGATCACATAATCCTGCGGCAGGGTATGCAACACCCGCTGATCGGCTGGAATGGCCACAGCCTGTGCGGCATCGAGTACCCGCTCAAGGTCAGCCGAACTGACTTCGCGATCACGAATCGCGACGATGCCGTGACTGTTAAGGCTGCGGATATGGTTACCGGCGAGGCCGACAAAGGCCGAGTGGATACGGCAACCGGCCATCAGTTGAGCTTCTTCGACGGCGCGCTGGATCGACTGCACGGTCGATTCGATATTCACCACCACGCCCTTTTTCAGACCACGTGATGGGTGGGTGCCGATGCCGACGATTTCCAACTGGCCGTCCGCATTCACTTCGCCGACCAATGCCACCACTTTGGAGGTACCGATATCGAGACCGACGATCATCTTGCCGCTCTGCACGTTTGCCATGGCTCTTACTTTCTCCTGATTCACTGCACGACAGCGGTTGGTGCCGCCGTGGGCGCGACCGGCTCACGCCATGCCACGGCCAGGCCGTTGGCATAACGCAAATCGATGCGCGCGATATTCGCTTGTTGCTCTTTCAGGGCCTTGTCATAAATGGCCGTGAAACGCCGCATTTTTTCCACCAGATGGTCACGCCCCAGCAGCAGTTCGATGCCCTGCCCGGTGGAGAGGAACCAGCTGCCACGCTCACGCAACTCCAGGCGCGCCACGGAAAAACCCACGGGACGCAACATCTGGCTGATCACTTGGTATTGCTGCATCACCTGCTGTTGCGCACGCTTGGGGCCATACAGCTGCGGCAGGTGGGGATAATTGGCCAGTTCCAACGGCGCAAACGCTTCACCCTGGTTGTTCAACAGCGCCTCATCACCCCAGCGGGCAATCGGCAATTGCTCTTCCAGACGCACCACTAGCTGATCCGGCCATACACGGCGTACCTGAGCGCTGGCGATCCAGGGCATCGACTCCAGCTCATGACGCAGGCTGAGCAGATCGACACTGAAAAAGCTGGCATTGGCGTAAGGCGCAATGCGCTGCTGTACGGCCTGCTGATTGACGTAGCTGAGGTCGCCTTCGACGTTGATTCTGGCGATCGGCTGGTCGGCATAGGGCATGGCGCGCAACGACAGTTCATAGGTGCCGTAACCGAGACCCAGCAATAACAGCGGCCAGGTCAGGCGCTTCAACAAAGTGCCAAAGCCAACAAGCCGGGTTTTCTGCACGTTAACGCGCAGGCTGATCGGCTCCTTGGCCACCAAACGGCTGGCACCGCGCGGCACAGGCTTGCCGCGCAGAGGCGCGCGGGAAGTCCCTGGCTGGTGGCGCACGTTAGCCGTCATGATTTAACCCCGCGCCTCTAGGCTGTCAGCAAGAATCGCCAACACCAACTGTTGAAAATCCAGACCGGCTGCCTGCGCCGCCATCGGCACCAGGCTGTGGTCGGTCATACCGGGAACCGTGTTGACTTCAAGCAACCAGAACCGACCATCGCCATCCTGCATCACGTCAGCCCGGGCCCAGCCCTGAATGCCCACCGCTTCGCAGGCGCGTGCAGTGAGCTCGACAAGCTCAGCCTCTTTGCCGGCGTCCAGGCCGCAGGGGATGCGGTACTGGGTGTCATTGGCCAGGTACTTGGCGTCGTAGTCGTAAAAACTGTGGGGCGTGCCCAGGGCGATCGGCGGCAGCACCTGACCACGCAGCACCGCGACAGTGAACTCCGGGCCGGCAATCCACTGTTCAACCAGCACTTGGGAGTCATAACCACTGGCATCCTGCCAGGCCGTAATCAACGCCTGCAGGTCACCCACCTTGGCCATGCCAATGCTCGAACCTTCATGCGCCGGTTTGACGATCAGCGGGAAGCCCAAGTCAGCCGCAGCCGCCTCGCAATCCGCGACCGAGGCCAGCACCGCATGACGTGGCGTGGAGAGGCCCAGGCTCTGCCAAACCTGCTTGGTACGCAGTTTGTCCATGGCCAGGGCCGAGGCCAGGATGCCGCTGCCGGTGTAGGGGATACCGGCACACTCAAGCAACCCTTGCATCGCCCCATCTTCACCGCCGCGACCGTGCAGAACGATAAAGGCACGGTCAATTTTTTCACTGACCAAGCGCTGCAGAAAATCTGTCCCAACATCGATACCAAAGGCATCCACGCCGGCGGCCTGCAGCGCTTGCAATACGGCATTGCCGGACTTCAGCGACACTTCACGCTCGGCACTCTTGCCGCCAAACAGCACAGCCACGCGGCCGAAGGCGCTGACCGGATACTGAGACTTCAAGCTATCGGCATTCATTTCGACTTACCTTGCGCCGCGGCGAACAGCGGGCTTTGCAGCAGTTGCGGGGCCAAGCCGCCGATATCACCGGCACCCTGGCAAAGAAGAATATCGCCGGCACGCAACAGCGGCTTGACGATCGGGGCGAGGTCGACGCCGCGCTCGATGTAAATCGGGTCGAGTTGGCCGCGCTGACGAATGCTGTGGCACAGCTGACGGCTGTCCGCCCCCGGGATGGGCTCTTCGCCCGCCGGATAGACTTCCATCAGCAACAACACGTTGGCATCGCCCAAAACCTGTACGAAGTCGTCATACAGGTCGCGGGTGCGGCTGAAGCGGTGCGGCTGGTAAACCATGACTAGACGGCGCTCTGGCCAACCGCCACGCACAGCCTTGATCACGGCAGCGACTTCACGCGGGTGATGACCGTAGTCATCGACCAGCATCACGTTGCCACCCTCAACCGGCAGCTCGCCATACACCTGAAAACGTCGACCGACACCCTGGAAGCCGGACAAGCCCTGGACGATGGCCTCATCACTGATGCCCTCATCAGTGGCAATGGCAATGGTCGCCAGGGCGTTCAATACATTGTGGTTGCCCGGCATATTGACCGACACATCCAGCGGCTCACGGCCTGTGCGCAGCACGGTGAAGAAGGTCTGCATTCCCTGCTGGCGCACATTGATCGCCCGTACGTCAGCACCGTCATCGAAGCCATAGGTCACGGTAGGACGCGCCACCTGCGGCAGAATTTCGCGCACGATCGGGTCATCCACGCACATCACTGCCAGGCCATAAAACGGCAGGTTGTGCAGGAACTCGAGGAAGGTTTTCTTCAACTTGTTGAAGTCACCTCCGTACGTGCTCATGTGGTCCATATCAATATTGGTAACGACTGAGACCATGGGCTGCAGATGCAGGAAGCTGGCATCGCTTTCATCGGCTTCCGCGATCAGGTAGCGGCTGCTACCGAGCTGAGCATTGGTACCGGCTGCATTCAGCCGACCACCAATCACAAAGGTCGGATCCAGGCCACCCGCAGCAAATACCGAGGCCAGCAAGCTGGTGGTGGTGGTTTTGCCGTGGGTGCCGGCAACGGCGATGCCATGGCGATAGCGCATCAGCTCGGCGAGCATCTCGGCGCGCGGTACCACCGGAATACGCCGCTCAAGGGCGATAGCGACTTCCGGGTTGCTGGTATTGATCGCACTGGACACCACCAGCACATCGGCCTGCTCGGCGTTTTCCGCGCGATGGCCAATAAAAATCTGCGCACCGAAGCTTTCCAGGCGCTCGGTGACCGCCGAAATTTTCAGGTCGGAGCCAGACACTTCATAGCCGAGGTTAAGCAGCACTTCGGCTATGCCACACATGCCCGCACCACCGATGCCGACAAAATGGATACGGCGAATACGGCGCATACGACGGATTTCCGAACGAGCAGCAGCGGGAGACTTAGCCACGGGCCACCTCCAGACAGATATCGACAACGGTGCAGGTGGCGTCGGGCTTGGCCAGACGGCGGGCCGTTTGGCCCATTTCAACGAGTTGTTCGGGGCGCATCAAAACCTCGGTCAGCTGCGCGGCCAGCGTGGCGGCGTCAGTGGAACGTTGCGGCAGCAGTACGGCAGCGCCGGCACTGGCCAGATAGTCGGCATTGCGTGTCTGGTGATCGTCGATCGCATGGGGCAGCGGCACGAGGAACGCCGGCAAACCCGCGGCGGCCAGCTCGCTGACAGTCAGTGCGCCGGCGCGGCACACCACCAGATCAGCCCAGGCATACGCCCGCGCCATGTCTTTGATAAACGGCACGACCTGCGCTTCGACGCCGGCCGCGCTATAGCGTTCACTGGTAATTGCATCGTGTTGCTTACCAGCCTGATGGAACACCTCAGGGCGCAGCTCGGCCGCCACTTGCGATAACGCTTCGGGGAGTAATTTATTCAGCGGCTCGGCACCCAGGCTGCCGCCCAGCACCAACAAACGCGGCTGACGGTTGCGCAGCGAATCACGCGGCGTTGCCAGGAACAGCTCTTCACGTACCGGGTTGCCGGTGGTGCGGCGCTTGTCACTGTTAGCGAAGGTATTGGGGAAGGCTTCGCACACGCGGCTGGCGAATGGCACCAGGCTGCGGTTGGCCGTGCCCGCCACAGCGTTCTGCTCATGGATGATCAGCGGCGCACCGCTCATCTTCGCAGCCAAGCCGCCCGGACCGGTGACATAGCCGCCCATGCCCAGCACGCAGACCGGCTGCAGCTCACGCATCACCTTGCGGGCTTGGAATAACGCCTTGATCAACTGGAATGGAGCCTTCAGCAGTGACAGCTTGCCTTTACCGCGCAGCCCGCTGACATCAATCAGGTGCAGCGGCAAACCCGCCGCCGGCACCAGTTCATTCTCGATACCACGCGGCGTACCCAGCCAATGCACGCTGTAGCCACGCGCCTTGAACTCACGGGCACAGGCCAGCGCGGGGAATACATGACCACCGGTGCCACCAGCCATGATCAGAACATTACCGCGCATGTTGAGCCTCCTCGACGGCTTGGCCTTCGAAGAAATCGGATTCTTTGAAGTCGATATCCTCGCTACCCAGTTGGGTGCGACGCTCCCATTCAATGCGCAGCAACAACGCCAGGCTGATGCAGCAGATCACCAACGAGCTGCCGCCGTAGCTGAGAAATGGCAGGGTCAGGCCTTTGGTCGGCAGCAAGCCCACGTTTACCCCGATGTTGATCAGCACCTGGCCGATCCACAAGAAAGCCAGGCCATAGGCCACATAGGCCGAGAAGAACTGCTTGGCCTTCTCCGCCCACAGGCCGATATACAGCGCGCGCACGCTAACAAACACGAACAGGCCGACGGTGAGCAAAGCGCCGACCATGCCCAGCTCTTCGGCCAACACGGCAAACACGAAGTCGGTATGCGCTTCCGGCAGGTAGAACTGCTTTTGCACACTGTTGCCCAGGCCAACGCCGAACCACTCGCCACGGCCAAAGGCGATCAACGCCTGGCTCAGCTGATAACCGGCGCCGTACTGGTCCGCCCAAGGGTCAACAAAGTTGGTCAGGCGCTCCAGGCGATAGGCCTGACTGGTCATCACCCACACGCCAAGTCCTAGCACGCCAGTGGCCAGCGGAATAAAACGCAGCAGGTTGACGCCACCGAGAAACAGCATGGCGATCGAGGCACCGACCAACACCACGGTGGCGCCGAAGTCGGGCTCGGCCAACAACAGCATGGCAATCGGCCCCAGCACCAGCATCGGCTTGATAAAGCCGGTGAGCTTCTCGCGCACCTCGGTCTGGCGACGCACCAGGTAGGCGGCGATAAACATCACGCTAAACAGCTTGGCCAACTCGGACGGCTGCAGGTTGAAGATACCCAGGCCGATCCAGCGTTTGGCCCCGTTGACCTCACGGCCAATGCCCGGCAGCAACACCAAGATCAACAGCACCACCGCCACCAGCAACAGCGTGCCGCTGTAACGCTGCCACAGCGCCATAGGCACCAGCAGGGTCGCCAGTGCAGCACCCAGACCGATGGCCAGATAAATTAGGTGGCGAATCATGTGATAGAGCGGATTGCCTGACTGCAACGCCGCCACTTCCGAGGACGCTGAGGTGATCATCACCAAACCCAGGCCGAGCAGCGCCAGGCAACCGGCGAGCAGCGGGAAATCCAGGTCGATACCCCTACGGGTATGCAGCGGCGATGGCGCGGCGAGCAGACGGGCGAGCATCACTGCAACCCCTCCACAGCCTGGGCGAACAGACGTCCGCGCTCTTCGAAATTCTTGAACATGTCGAGGCTGGCGCAAGCCGGCGACAGCAGCACGGCATCGCCCTGCTCAGCCAGCTCGGCGGCACGCTGTACGGCCTCATCCAGGGTCTTGACCCGGATCAGCGGCGCGGCATCACCCAGCGCATCGGCCAGCAATTCAGCGTCGCGACCCAGCAGTACCACGGCGCGGCAGAACTTGCCGACCGGAGCCTTCAACGCTGAAAAGTCCGCGCCCTTGCCATCACCACCGGCGATCAGCACCAGCTTGCCGTCGATATCCGCGCCCAAGCCGTCGATGGCCGCCAGTGCGGCGCCGACATTGGTCGCCTTGGAATCGTCGTAGTAGCTCACGGCATTACGCTCGCCAACCCACTGGCAGCGATGCGGCAGGCCAGCAAACTGCTTGAGGGTTGCCAACATCGGCTCGAACGGCAGGCCGATGGCATGACCCAGCGCCAAAGCAGCCAGGGCGTTGGACTGGTTGTGCGCGCCGCGAATCTTCAACTCACGCACCGGCAACAAGGCGGCGAACTGGTAGCCCAGGCACTTCTCGCCGTTTTCATCAAGCAAGCCAAAGCGCTTGAAGTCCGGCTTGCCGAGGCCGAAGTACCAGCACGGCAATTGATCGGCCACCAAGGGACGCGACAACGCGTCATCACGGTTGACCACCACCTGTCGCGCGCCGCGGAAGATGCGGTGCTTGGCCAGGTGATAGGCCGGCAGATCGGCGTAGCGATCCATGTGGTCTTCACTGATGTTCAGGCAGGTCGCCACTTCAGCGTTGAGCTGGTCGGTGGTTTCCAGCTGGAAGCTCGACAGCTCCATGACATACAGCTCAATGCTGTCATCCAGCAAATCCAGCGCTGGGGTACCCAGGTTGCCACCCACTGCGACCTTCTTACCGGCCGCAGCGGCCATCTCACCAACCAGGGTGGTCACGGTGCTTTTGGCGTTGGAGCCGGTGATCGCAATGATCGGTGCCTTGGCGTAGCGAGCAAACAGGTCGATATCACCCGACAGCTTGACCCCACGTGCCGCAGCCGCCTGCAGCGCCGGGGTTGCGATGGCCAGACCCGGGCTGACCAGCAGTTCACTGGCGCGGCAGAGAAACTCCACGTCCAGTTCGCCACAACGCACTTCGACCTGCGGGAACTGCTCGCGCATGGTGGCGAGCTCCGGCGGATTGGCACGGGTGTCGACCACGGCAAACGGCAAGCCCTGGCGCGCGAGGAAACGCACCAGGGACATGCCGCTCTTGCCGAGGCCGACAACGATGCGGAAGTGGTCAGACGCGATCAGGCTCATGGGTTCCTCAACGCAGTTTCAGGGTGGCAAGGCCGATCAGCACCAGAATCACGGTGATGATCCAGAAGCGCACGATCACGCGTGGCTCGGGCCAGCCTTTCAGTTCAAAGTGGTGGTGAATCGGCGCCATGCGGAACACGCGCTTGCCGGTCAGCTTGAAGCTAGCGACCTGGATGATCACCGACAGGGTTTCCACCACGAAGATGCCGCCCATGATGAACAGCACCACTTCCTGACGGACGATCACAGCGATGGTGCCCAGGGCCGCACCGAGTGCCAGCGCGCCAACGTCGCCCATAAACACTTGCGCCGGGTAGGTGTTAAACCAGAGGAAACCCAGGCCCGCCCCGACCAGGGCGGCGCAGAACACAATCAGTTCACCCGCGCCCGGTACATAAGGAATAAACAGGTATTCGGCGAACTTCACGTTGCCCGACAGGTAGCAGAAGATCCCTAACGCGCCGCCAACCAGTACGGTGGGCAGAATCGCCAGACCATCAAGGCCGTCTGTCAGGTTCACTGCGTTGCTCGAACCGACAATCACGAAGTAGCTCAGCACCACGAAGCCCAGGCCCAGCTCAAGGCTGAAGTCCTTGAGCATCGGCAGAATCAGGGTGGTTTCCACCGGGCTTTGCGCCGTCATATACAGAAACAGTGCGGCGCCCAGGCCAAACACCGACTGCCAGAAATACTTCCAGCGGCTCGGCAGGCCCTTGGAGTTCTTCTCAATCACTTTGCGGTAGTCATCAACCCAACCAACGGCGCCAAACAGCAGGGTCACGGCCAGGACGGTCCAGACATAACGGTTGGACAGATCAGCCCAAAGCAAGGTGCTAACGGCAATAGCAGAAAGAATCAGCGCACCACCCATGGTTGGCGTGCCCTTTTTCGACAGGTGCGACTGCGGGCCATCGTTGCGTACCGACTGGCCGATCTGGCGAATCTGCAGAGTGCGGATCATCCACGGGCCAAGCCACAGGGACAATGCCAGCGCCGTCAGCACGCCAAGGATGCCGCGCAGCGTCAGGTACTGAAACACTGCAAAAGCCTTGTGGAACTGTTGCAGGTATTCCGCCAGCAGCAGCAGCATTAGTGAATCTCCCCGGATATGCCACACAGGGCCGCGACAACTTTCTCCATCGCTGCGCTGCGTGAACCTTTAATTAAAAGAGTGGTGTCGCCCTGCTCGCTTTGCAGCGCAGCAATCAGGCTGGCTTGGTCGGCAAAATGCCGACCCTTGCTGCCGAATTCGTCAATGGCATGAGCCATCAGGGGGCCCACGGCAAACAGTGCGTCGACCTTGCCTTGGGCATAGTTGCCGACCTGGCGATGGCCTTGCTCAGCCCACTCACCCAATTCGCCGATGTCACCCAGCACCAGCACCCGCCGCCCCGGAAAACCGGCGAGGATATCGATGGCGGCGCACACGGAGGTCGGGTTGGCGTTGTAGCTATCATCGATCACTCGCAGGCCATTCGGCGCAATCTGCGCGACGGTTCGGCCTTGGACCGGCTGCAATTTTTCCAACCCGGCTTTGATCGCAGCAGGCGCAATCTCCAACGCCAACGCGGCGGCAGCTGCGGCCAGGGCGTTAGCCACATTGTGCTCGCCTAGCAGGTTGAGCTGAATACGCACCTGACCGCTGGCGCAATGCAGGGTAAAGGTCGAGCAACCACGGACATCGCGCGCCAGCTCAGCGGCATAAACGTCCGCTGCCGGATTACCCAAGGCAAACGAGCGAACGCTGCGATCCTTGGCGCGCTGCTGCCAAATGGCGAAAGCCCTGTCGTCGAGGTTGAGCACGGCCACACCGCTGTCGCTCAGGCCTTCGAGAATTTCACCCTTGGCTTCAACAATTTTCTCTGGCCCGCCGAACTCACCGACGTGAGCGGTGCCGGCATTATTGATGATGGCCACCTGCGGCTGGGTAAGGCCCACGGTGTAGGCAATTTCGCCGACATGGTTGGCGCCCAGTTCGATCACGGCGGCAACATGCTCAGGCGCCAGCTCCAGCAGAGTCAGTGGCGCGCCGAGGTCGTTATTCAGGTTGCCACGGGTCGCCAGCACCGGACCTTGCAGGCCTTCGCGCAGAATACTGGCAAGCATTTCTTTGACCGTGGTCTTGCCGCTGGAACCGGTAATCGCCACCACAGGGGCATTAAACGCCTGGCGATTGAGCGCACCCAATTGGCCGAGGGCTAGACGGGTATCGGCCACCAGCATCTGTGGTAGCGGTGCATTTGCCACCTCACGCTCAACCAAAGCGGCCACTGCGCCTTTGCCGGCAACTTCTGCCAGGTAGTCATGGCCATCAAAACGCGGGCCAGCCAGGGCGACAAACAGCTGACCCGGCTGAATCGCTCGGCTGTCGCTACTAACGGCGCTGAATGCCACGTCCGCACCGATAACCTGCGCGCTCAACGGCCGAGCCACTTCGCTCAATAGCAGCGGCTTAAGCATGCGCCACCTCCCATGCGGCCAACGCATTAGCAGCTTCGACTAGGTCGGAGAACGGCTGACGCACGCCGTTGATTTCCTGATAGTCCTCATGGCCCTTGCCGGCCAATACCAGCACATCATCGGCACTGGCAGCGGCAATTAGCTGGGCAATCGCCTGGCCACGGCCATGAACAAACTGCACCGACTCGGGGCTGACGAAGCCGGCGCGGATATCGCTGAAAATCTGTGCCGGGGTTTCGGTGCGCGGGTTGTCATCGGTGACCAACACCGCATCGGCCAGGCGCTCAACCACAGCGGCCATCAGCGGGCGCTTGCCGCTGTCACGATCGCCACCGCAACCAAACAGGCACAGCAGGCGACCCTTGACGTGCGGGCGCAGAGCTTCGAGAACCTTTTCCAGGGCATCCGGGGTGTGCGCGTAATCAACGACCACCAACGGCTGCTTGGCGCGCCCCGCAGTGGCGCCACCTAAACGCTGCATACGACCAATAGGGCCCTGCAGCTGCGGCAACACCTTGAGAATTTCGTCCAGCGCATAATCCAGGCCGAGCAGCGCACCGACCACCGCCAGCAGGTTACTCAGGTTGAAGCGACCGAGCAGCGAGCTGCGCAGGCTGCCTTCGCCGCGCGGGGTGACCAGCGTGGCGCGTACGCCCTGCTCGTCAAACTGCGCATCGCGGCAATACAGGTACGCGCTTGCGTCTTCCAGGCTGTAGCTGATCAGGCGCGACTCATGCACAGCACCCGCCAACTCACGGCCAAAGGCATCATCCAGGTTAAGCACCCGGCAGCGCAGACCCGGCCAGGCGAACAACGCAGCTTTTGCCTCGGCGTAAGCCTGCATCGAACCGTGATAATCCAGATGGTCGCGGGATAGGTTGGTCAGCACCGCCACATCAAACGCCAGCGCAGTCACGCGCCCTTGATGCAGGCCGTGGGACGAGACTTCCATCGCCACCGCACGGGCACCGGCATTTTTCATATCGGCCAGGGTGGCCTGCACGCCGATGGGGTCCGGCGTGGTGTGGAGCCCTTGTTCGAGCGCACCGTAGAAGCCATTGCCGAGGGTGCCGACAATACCGCAGCGCTGACCCAGCAGGTCCAGCGCCTGAGCCAACAACTGGCTGACACTGGTTTTGCCGTTAGTGCCGGTAATACCTACCAGGTTCAGACCACGGCTTGGCTCACCGTAGAAACGCCCGGCAATCGCCGAAAGCTGGCCCGCCAAGCCTTTGATCGCGACCAATTCACTGCTGCTGGCCGTCATGTCAGCCGCGCCTTCAGCTTCAAAGGCCACGGCGGCAGCGCCACGCGCAATGGCATCGGCGATATGCACACGACCGTCCTGCTGGGTGCCGGGCACAGCCAAGAACAAATCACCAGGACGAACCTTACGGCTGTCCAGGGTCAATTCGCGGATCAGGGTGGAGCTGGTGGCTTCGGGCAGCAATTTGCTGAGGGGCATAGGCATCAGATACGCCCTCCTTTAGTAATTTCGGCGGCAGCGGTTTGCGGCTCTACCAGGTTGTCTGGGGCGACGTTCATCAGGCGCAGGGCACCGGCCATGACCTTGCCAAATACCGGCGCGGAGACCAGGCCACCGTAGTAACCGCCCTGGCTCGGCTCATCGATCACAATGGCCACGGCAATACGCGGGTCGCTGACCGGGCCAAAACCGGCAAAGAGTGAGCGATACGCATTGTCCCGGTAGCCACGGCTACCCACTGAAACCTTGCGCGCCGTACCGCTCTTACCAGCCACGTGGTAGCCCGGCACTTTGGCACGGTAAACCCCACCAGGGGCTTCAATGACTTGCTGCAACATGCCCTGCATGGTCACTGCAATATTTTCGGGGATCACTTGGACGGCATCGGGTTTACGGTCAACACGCGCCAGGGACAGGTGCGTGCTGCGGCCGTTGTTGGCCAGCACCGAATAGGCATGGGCCAACTGTACAGCCGTTACCGACAAGCCATAGCCATAAGACAGCGTGGCCGTTTCAGCTTTGCGCCACTCACGGTAGTTCGGCAGGTTACCAACACGCTCACCTGGGAAGCCGAGCCCAGTGTCCTGGCCCAAGCCGACTTGCTGCATCACTTCGAAGATCGACTGGCCACCGATATCAAACGCGATCTTGCTCATGCCGACGTTACTCGACTTGATCAGAATCTCGGTGAGAGTAAGCGGACCACTGCTGCGCGAGACGTCACGAATGGTGTACTTGCCGATCTGCAGAGTGCCTGGGTAAACATCGACGGTATCCGAGGCCTTCCAGCGACCACTGGCCAGAGCAGCACTCATGGAGAACGGCTTCATGGTTGAGCCGGGCTCGAACACATCAATCATCGCCCGATTACGCATCGCTGCGGGCTGCAGATTACGGCGATTGTTCGGGTTATAGGTGGGCTGGTTGACCATTGCCAACACTTCACCGGTGCGCACATCCACCATGACCAAGCTGCCGGCCTTGGCACCGAACTCAAGCAGCGCATTGCGTAATTCACGATGGGCGAGGTATTGCAGGCGCAGGTCAATCGACAATGCCAAGGTCTTACCGGCCTTGGCATTCTGCGCAACCTGTACATCTTTAATCAGCCGACCGCGCCGGTCCTTGAGCACCTGACGCTTGCCGGGCACGCCGGCCAGCCAATCCTCGAAGGCCAGCTCCATGCCTTCACGACCGCGGTCATCAATATCGGTAAAGCCCACGACATGGGCAGCCACTTCACCCGCAGGATAGAAGCGGCGGAATTCTTCAATGCCATATACACCTGGCACTTTCATATCGAGAATGCGTTGGCCCTGCTCAGGCGTCAGCCCGCGCACTAGGTACATAAACTCACGTTCGGCATTGGCTTGCAGGCGCACACCGAATGCCTTGGGATCTTGCCCCAGCGCGGCCGCCAGCTCATTCCACTTGGCCTTGCCGCCTTGCAGCTCCTTACCATTGGCCCACAGGGTGGTCACTGGCGTGCTAACGGCCAGCGGCTCGCCGTTACGGTCAGTGATCAGCCCGCGGTGTGCGGGAATCGGGATATGGCGCACGCTACGCGCGTCGCCATGAGCCTGCAGAAAGCGCTGATCGAATACCTGCAGGTCGACAATACGCCAGGCAATAGCGCCCACCATCAGCGCCAGCAACAGCAGCACTAAGCGAAAGCGCCATGGATAGAGCGCGCCTTCGAGGCCGATCATGGCGCCACCATGCGGACTTCAGCGGCATCGGGGATACGCATACCTAGACGCTCGGTGGCCAACGCCTCAATGCGGTTATGTGCGGTCCAGGTACTTTGCTCGAGGATCAACCGGCCCCACTCGGCCTGAGCCTTGTCGCGCACGCTGAGTTCGGCATACAGATCATTGAGCAGCTGGCGATTCCAGTGGGCGCTGTAAGACACCCCAATCGCAGACACCAACACAGCCAGAAACAGCAGCAGCATGAATAAGCTGCCACCTGGCAAAGGCTTGGCGAAAAGCGCGCTCATCGCACCTTCTCGGCAATGCGCATCACCGCACTGCGCGAGCGTGGATTGGCCGCAAGCTCTGCCTCGGAGGCGAATACCGGCTTACCGATGAGCTTCAAACGCGGCTCGAAGGCTTTCGGGATAATCGGCAGGTCACGCGGCAACGTGTCCATCTCGCCCTTGGCGTGCTTGCGCATGAACAGCTTGACGATGCGGTCTTCCAGCGAGTGGAAGCTGATTACGACCAGACGACCGCCCACTTCCAGGCTTTCCAAGGCCGCATCAAGGCCGCTCTCCAGATCGCCCAGCTCGTTGTTGATATAGATGCGCAGCCCCTGAAAGGCACGCGTTGCCGGGTTCTTGCCTTTTTCCCAGGCCGGATTGGCTACGGTCAGCACCTGAGCCAAGTCGGCGGTACGCTCAAACGGCTGCTCGGCGCGGCGCAGCACTACAGCGCGAGCCATACGTTTGGCAAAGCGCTCTTCGCCGTATTCCTTGAAGACCCGGGCAATTTCTTCCTCGGCGGCGCTGGCAATAAATTCAGCGGCACTGACACCGGCATCCGGATTCATGCGCATGTCCAGCGGGCCGTCATGCATAAAGCTGAAGCCGCGCTCGGCATCGTCCAACTGCGGCGAAGACACGCCCAGGTCGAGCAGAATACCACTGACCTTGCCGGCTAGATCGCGCTGCGCGAGCTCATCAGCCAACTCGGCAAAGCTGCGCTGCACAACGACAAAGCGGCCGTCTTCGGCCGCTAGCGCATTCCCCGTGGCAATCGCCAGGGGATCTTTATCAAACCCTAGCAGGCGACCGTCTGAACCAAGCTTTTCCAGGATCAACCGGCTATGCCCGCCGCGACCAAAGGTACCGTCTAAGTAGCAGCCACTCGCGCGCACAGCCAGCCCTTCGACAGCCTCGTCGAGCAGCACAGTTATATGGCGGTAGTTACTGGTCATGGTCACAGGATCAAATCACGTAAGTCGTCGGACAAAGCACCCGGTTGCTTGATCGCGGCCAAATCGGCATCGGCCACGGCATTCCAGGCATCTTCATCCCACAGTTGGAATTTATTGAGTTGGCCAACCAGCATCACGCGCTTATCCAGCTTGGCGTACTCGCGTAAACGCGGCGGCACCAGAAAGCGCCCACTGGCGTCCAGCTCAAGGTCAACAGCATTGCCGATCAGCAAACGCTGCAAGCGGCGGTTTTCTTCACGGAATGAGGCGAGCTCACGGAGCTTGGCTTCAATCAGCTCCCACTCAGACAACGGATAGACACACAGGCAGGGGTCGATGGCATCAATCGTGACAATAAGCTGGCCAGCACAACGCGACACAAGCTCATCCCGATACCGACTTGGCATCGCGAGCCGCCCTTTGGCGTCGAGACTGATGGCGTTTGCTCCGCGAAACACGATCGCGCTTCCCCTTTTTATTGGCTATCCGTGCCTAAGAAACCCACTTTATGCCACTTCTTGCCACTCGCGCACACTATAGGAACGCACGCCCCCCACCGTCAAGGCACCCATAGCGGGAAAACTCCTTATAGAACGGCGATTTAGCGAGCATAGCGAGGGGGTAAACGGAGAAATAACCTGAAGGCGCGAACGCAAAAACAAGCCAATACAGGGCACTGAACTTCAAAGTTAAAGTAGTTTGTTAAGAGTAAGATTTTTTCGGTATTAGAAAGGAGGCAAAACATTGAAGCGCAGAAGAGGGGAAGGTGGAGAGTCGATCTGTAAGCCGGGTTCTGTCGAGGACAGCCATTCCTCTACGACGTACATCACTGCACGCCTTTAGCAACCTACCCGGTTCCAGCGCGGGCCACGCCAATGGAACCCTATTTGGTCTTGCTCCGAGTGGGGTTTGCCTAGCCACGAACTGTTACCAGTCGTGCGGTGCGCTCTTACCGCACCTTTTCACCCTTACCGGCACCGAAGTGCTTAGGCGGTTATTTTCTGTGGCACTTTCCGTAGGCTCACGCCTCCCAGGCGTTACCTGGCACTCCGCCCTATGGAGCCCGGACTTTCCTCCCCCGCATTACGCAGAACGCAACACGGCAGCGACTGTCCGATCGACTCTCCGCCGGCAAGATTAACGGCACACGCCTTACAGAACAAGGATTAAAGGTCTTTTTGCTGCTCAAGCGCCGCCTGATAAAGCACGTTTTTACGCACCCCAGTGATCTCCGCCGCCAATGCCGCCGCGCGCTTGAGCGGCATTTCCGCCAACAGCAGGTTCAGCACACGCAGCGCCTCGCTGCTCACCGCCTCCTCGCCTTCCGGTGCCTGCCAGCCCGCCACCAACACCACACACTCGCCGCGCTGCTGATTGCTATCAGCTGCCACCCAAGCGGCCAGTTCAGCGAGTGGCATACCTTTAAGCGTTTCGAAGGTCTTGGTCAGTTCGCGAGCCAGCAACGCTGGACGTTCATCACCGAACACCACCTGCATATCCTGCAGGCATTCGAGGATGCGATGCGGCGCCTCATAGAAAATCAGCGTGCGCGGCTCTTCTTTTACCTGCTCAAGCCGAGCTCTCCGCCCAGCCGCTTTGGCCGGCAGAAAACCCTCAAAAATAAACCGATCGGACGGCAAGCCCGCGGCAGACAACGCGGCAATCAGCGCACAAGCACCTGGCACAGGCACCACCGCAACTCCAGCTGCACGCGCCTGGCGCACCAGGTGATAGCCCGGATCAGAAATCAGCGGCGTACCCGCATCAGAGATCAGCGCGACATCCTCACCGGCTAACAGACGCGCGAGAAAACGCCCACCCTGGTCACGCTCGTTGTGCTCATGACAGGCCGCCAGCGGCGTACCGATACCGAAATGCTGCATCAGCCGCGCCGAATGACGGGTGTCCTCTGCGGCGACCAGAGCAACGCTGCGCAGGATATTCAGCGCCCGCGCACTGATGTCATCCAGGTTGCCTATCGGCGTGGCAACCACATAAAGACTGCCCAGGGGCGAATTCGCAGCAGCGGAAGGGGTCACAGCACTGGCCTCTCAAAATCAGCAAAGCGCGCATTGTAGCCCGTTTCCAACCTTCGACATCGCGTCACCCGGCGGGCTTGGGTACAATTCGACGCTCAATTTGATCAAGTATCAGGAACGCTTACATGATCGCCTGCCTGCGCCCCCTTTCCGCCCTCTGCCTTGCCGGTCTACTCGCCGCCTGCGCCAGCACACCCTCATCAACATTGGGAGAGCTGCCGCGCACACCGCAAGCCAGCATCGAACAACTGCTGCAGCAAGCGGCGCAGAGCCCAATTGAACAGGCCGCATCGCTGCGTTTGTCAGCAGCCGACCTGGCGTACACACAAAAGGACTTCGCCCGCGCCAGTAGCACTCTCCAGCAGGTATCGCTGGAAAGCCTAAGCCCAGCCCAGCAGATTTTTGCCAGCACCCTGCGCGCCGAACTGGACATGCACAACAACAAACCCAAAGCGGCCCTGCGCGCTCTGAGCCACCCGAGCATGGAACGTCTCGGTGAGCTGCCTGTTGAGCAACAAGTGCGCAGCCAGCTCGTCCGCGCCAGCGCCTTGCAAGCCACCGGGCAGACTCTCTCTGCCGCCCGCGAGCGCGCCTTTATTGCCCCCCTGCTCAGCGGCACAAGCGCGCTACAAAATAACGAAGCGATCTGGAGCCTGGTTTCCAGCTTGCCACTGACGGAGCTGCAAGCGAGTGGTGATACCGATCTAGACGACTGGTTGGCGCTCGCACGCACCATCAAAAACGCCGCAACGCTGGAGCAACAGCAGGCAGCCATCGACACTTGGATTGAACAAAACCCTCAGCACCCGGCCGCCCAGCAGCTCCCTCAACCGCTGGTCGAGCTAAAAAAACTCTCCAGCCAACCGCTAACCGAGATCGCCCTACTGTTGCCACAGGATGGTCAACTGGCCAGCGTCGCCCGCGCCCTGCGTGACGGCTTCCTGGCCGCTCACTATCAAGCACAGCAAGCCGGGCAGAACCCGCCCAACATCCAGCTGTTTGACAGTTCACGCATTGGCTCAATGGACGCTTTCTACGCCCAAGCCCAAGCCGCCGGCGTGCAACTGGTGATCGGCCCACTGGAAAAAAACCTGGTCAGCCAACTGAACAGCCGCGAACAACTGCCCATTACCACCCTCGCCCTGAACTACAGCGAAGGTGCCCAGGAAGGCCCAGCCCAGCTATTCCAATTCGGCCTAGCGGCCGAGGACGAAGCACGCGAAGTGGCACGTCGCGCCTGGGCTGAAGGCATGCGTCGCGCAGTCGCCCTAGTGCCTGCGGGCGAATGGGGCGACCGCGTACTTGCCGCCTTCCGCCAAGACTGGCAAGCCCAAGGCGGCACCCTGATCGCCGCCGAGCATGTCGACCAGCCGGTTGAGCTGGCGCGGCAGATCGCCGAGCTATTCCAACTGCGCGAAAGCGAAGCCCGCGGCAAGCGCCTGCAGAACACCCTGGGTACAGCTGTAGCAGCGACCCCTTCGCGCCGCCGCGACGTGGACTTTATCTTCCTCGCCGCAACCCCACAGCAAGCCCAACAGATCAAACCGACCCTGGCCTTCCAATACGCCGGCGATGTACCGGTGTACGCCACCTCGCACCTGTTTACCGGCACCCATAACCAGGCGCAGTACCTTGACCTCAACGGCATCATGTTCTGCGAGACGCCCTGGCTGCTCAACGTCAACGATCCTCTACGCCAACAAGCCAGCGCACAATGGCCGCAAGCCGGCACCAGCCTTGGACGCCTATACGCAATGGGCGCAGACGCCTACCTGCTCACCCCGCGCCTGAACCAGCTCAAAGCCCTGCCGGACACCCGCCTGCAAGGCCTGACCGGCACGCTTAGCCTAAGCCCAACACAACGTATTGAGCGGCAATTACCCTGGGCCGAATTCCGTGATGGCCAAGTGCAACCGCTGCCTGATCGCCTCAATTGACCGAACGCACTAGCGCGCAACAATGCGGAGATGCTGCCGAAGCCCTGGCACGACAACATCTTGAGCAGCACGGCCTGCGCCTACTGGCGCAGAACTGGCGCTGCCGGCTCGGCGAGCTCGATCTGGTCATGCTCGACGCCGATACAGTAGTATTCGTAGAAGTTCGCTATCGGCGCCATAGCGCCTGGGGCGGTGCGGCAGAGAGCGTGGATGCACGCAAACGTGAGAAACTCAGCCGCGCGGCCCAGCACTTCCTGCAAAAAGAATCACGGTGGGCCAAGTACCCATGCCGTTTTGATGTGATTGCCATAACCGCCGACAGCCAAGCCCCCGCGAAACTGGACTGGATTCAAAACGCCTTTGATACCTGAACAGACGCCCCACTGAAGGTTATATCTCCAATGGATATGCAAGCCCGTATTCGCCACCTGTTCCAAGCCAGCATTGAAACCAAGCAGCAGGCTATGGAAGTGCTCATCCCCGTTATCGAGCAAGGCAGCCAGGCCATGGTCCAGGCCCTGCTCAGCGAGGGCAAGATTCTCACCTGCGGCAATGGCGGCTCGGCCGGCGATGCTCAGCATTTTT
The DNA here is from genome assembly GCF_028680365.1 of Pseudomonas sp. MIL19. NCBI lineage: Bacteria > Pseudomonadati > Pseudomonadota > Gammaproteobacteria > Pseudomonadales > Pseudomonadaceae > Pseudomonas > Pseudomonas sp. MIL19. The sequence goes on from NZ_JAPPVG010000007.1 coordinate 96,480, forward strand.
CCTCCGAACTGCTTAATCGCTTTGAGCGCGAGCGCCCGAGCCTGCCAGCCATTGCCCTGACTACTGACAGCTCGACCATTACCTCGATTGCCAACGATTACAGCTACAACGAAATTTTCTCCAAGCAGATTCGCGCCCTGGGCCAACCCGGCGACGTGCTGCTGGCGATCTCTACCAGCGGTAATTCGGCCAATGTGATTCAGGCGATCCAGGCAGCCCACGACCGCGAAATGACCGTAGTGGCCCTCACAGGACGCGACGGCGGCGGCATGGCCTCACTGTTACTGCCAGAAGACGTTGAAATCCGCGTCCCATCAAAAGTCACCGCACGCGTGCAGGAAGTCCACCTGCTGGCCATTCACTGCCTGTGCGACCTAATCGACTGCCAACTGTTTGGGAGTGACGAATGAGCCGCTCACCTCTGCTCCTAGCCACACTTGCACTGACCCTCGCCCTAGCCGGCTGTGGCAACCGCAGTGTCGGCAACAAGATTGACGACCAGTTTATTGCTCCGGAAGTGAGCTCCCGCGTGGCCAGCGCGCACATCGATCTGACCAGCCCGACCTCACACATCGTCGTCACCAGCTATAACGGGGTGGTGCTACTGGCCGGGCAAACACCGCGCAACGAGCTTAAAGGCCTCGCCGAACAAGCCGCCCGCAGGGTCAACAATGTCAGCAAGGTGCACAACGAACTGCAGGTTATGCAGCCAACGTCACTGCTGGCACGCAGCAATGACTCGCTACTGACCAGCCGCATCAAGACGCAGATGCTTGCTGACAGCAATGTGCCGGGCTCACGCATCAAGGTCATCACCGAGAACGGCGTCGTGTTTATGCTCGGCCTGGTCTCGCAAGCCGAAGCCACCCACGCCACCAACCTGGTGCAAAGCGTGTCTGGCGTACAGAAAGTGGTAAAGCTGTTCCAGTACACCAACTGATAGCCGCAACAGCAAGTGCACCCGCTTCACCGCAATAAAAAAGGCGATCCTAGGATCGCCTTTTTGTTTACTTGACCACTTTAAGACTTGGCCGACCACTTGGACGCGGCGGCTCACCATCAGGCGGCCCCTGATCATCCGGATCATCGATTTCGCCACCGTCGAGCATCGACGACTCCGAATCAAAGACCATGCCCTGACCATTTTCCCGCGCATAGATCGCCAGCACGGCGGCTGCGGGGACATACAGGCGCTGCGGAACCCCGGCAAAGCGCCCTTCAAAGCTGACCGCCTCGTTATCCATATGCAGGTGACGCACAGCAGTGGGCGAAACGTTCAGAACGATCTGCCCATCACTGGCAAAACCGCTAGGCACTTGCACGCCCGGGTACTCGGCATTAACCAGTAAGTGCGGGGTGCAGTCGTTTTCCACGATCCACTCATAGAGAGCACGCACCAGATAAGGACGACTCGACTTCATCTCTACCTCCTCGGGCTAACGCATATCACGTTCAGCAGGCGACAGACTGGCCTGGAACGCTTCACGGGCAAACTGGCGATCCATGTAGTCCAACAGCGGCTTAGCCGGCTTTGGCAGCTCTATACCCAGCACAGGTAAACGCCACAGGATCGGCAGCAGGCAGCAATCCACCAGGCTCAACTCTTCACTGAGGAAATACGCCTTATCGGCAAACAGCGGCGATACGCCGGTCAGGCTTTCACGCAGCTCTTTACGCGCCAGGGCACGAGCCGGCTCTTTGCTGCGCGAATCAAGAATCAGGTCCACCTGCGCGCACCAGTCACGCTGAATGCGATGAATCAGCAGACGGCTATTGGCACGAGCCACCGGATACACCGGCAATAACGGCGGATGCGGGTAGCGCTCATCCAGGTATTCCATCACCACTGTTGACTCATACAGAGCCAAATCGCGATCCACCAGTGTAGGTAGGCTGGCGTAGGGATTAACCTCCAGCAGACCGGCCGGATAGCGGCCCTTTTCGACACTGATGATTTCGGCGCTGACACCCTTCTCGGCGAGCACAATGCGTACGCGGTGGGAATAGTGGTCGGCGGGGTCGGAGTAACAGGCCAACCGATTGGTCACGCCCATGGCGGTCCTCCTCGCTTATAAAGTTATGTAAAGCAGAAAGACCTGCGCGCCCAAAGGGGCGCGCAGGTCAACAGCGGAGATGCAACGGTTTAATGCACGTCCTTCCAGTACTCGCGCTTAAGCAGATAGGCGAACACGAAGAAGAAGGCAAGATACAGCAGAACGTAAGTACCGATACGCTGACTTTGCAATTTAACCGGGTTGGCCGAGTAAGCGAGGAAGGTCACCAGGTTCTGGATCTTCTCGTCAAACTCTTCAGTGCTCAGCGCACCGGTCTTTGGCTCGATGGTCAGCTGATCGCAAGCCTCATGAGTAATCGGCGTACCCGTCAGCGGATCGAATAGCTTCTTGCCATCCTCAACCACCTGAACCTGCTTACAACCGATGTACTGACGACCCTGCAACCCCACCAACACGTTCGGCATACCCACGTTCGGGAACACCTTGTTGTTGGCACCCAATGGACGCGCGGTGTCTTCATAGAAGGTCCGCAGGTAGGTGTACAACCAATCGTTACCACGCACACGAGCAACCAGAGTCAGGTCGGGCGGCGCAGCGCCGAACCAAGCCTTGGCATCGGAAGGCTGCATGCCGATCTTCATGTGATCGCCAATTTTCGAGTCATTGAAAACCAGATTATCCAGCATGACGTCATGCGGGATCCCCAGATCATTGGCGACACGCTCATAACGCTGGTATTTGGCCGAATGGCAACCCATGCAGTAGTTAGCGAAGGTACGCGCACCATCCTGCAAAGCTGCTTTATCGGTCAGATCAATATCAACCTTGTCCAGCGGATACTCAGCAACAGAGGCGGCAAAGCCAAAGGTTGGCAGAAGCGCAATAATTAGTGCTGCAAAATGCTTTTTCATCAGCCAGTCACCCTTTCCGGAACCGGTTTGGTCTTCTCGAGTTTGGTGTAGAACGGCATCAGGATGAAGTACGCGAAGTACAGGAAGGTACACACCTGCGACAGCAACGTACGACCTGGTGTCGGCGACAACACACCCAACACACCCAGAATCACGAAGGACACACAGAAGATCAGCAACCAGATCTTGCTCATCCACCCCTTGTAGCGCATCGACTTGACCGGACTACGGTCCAACCATGGCAGCACAAACAACACCGCGATAGCTGCGCCCATGGCGATTACACCCAGCAGCTTGTCAGGGACCGCACGCAGGATTGCGTAGAACGGTGTGAAGTACCAAACCGGAGCAATGTGCGCAGGCGTCTTGAACGGGTTAGCCGCTTCAAAGTTCGGCTTCTCGAGGAAATAACCACCCATTTCCGGGAAGAAGAAGATCACGAAGCAGAAGATAAACAAGAAGACTACAACACCGACGATATCTTTAACGGTGTAGTACGGGTGGAACGCGATGCCGTCGAGCGGAACGCCGTTCTCATCTTTTTTCTTCTTGATATCAACGCCATCCGGGTTGTTCGAGCCAACCTCGTGCAACGCCAAAATGTGCAGCACCACCAAACCAAGAATCACGATGGGCAGCGCCACCACGTGCAAGGCAAAGAAGCGGTTCAGGGTAATACCGGAGATCAGGTAGTCGCCACGAATCCACTGAGTCAGGTCCGCACCAATCACCGGAATGGCACCGAACAGCGAGATGATCACCTGGGCACCCCAGTAGGACATCTGGCCCCACGGCAGCAAGTAGCCCATGAAGGCTTCAGCCATCAGCATCAGGTAGATCAACATGCCGAAGATCCACACCAGCTCGCGCGGCTTCTGATACGAGCCGTAGAGCAGGCCGCGGAACATGTGCAGATAGACCACAACGAAGAATGCCGAAGCACCCGTAGAGTGCAGATAGCGAAGAATCCAGCCGTACTCCACATCACGCATGATGTATTCGACTGAAGCAAACGCCTCTTCAGCCGACGGGTTGTAGCTCATGGTCAGCCAGACACCGGTAACGATCTGATTGACCAATACCAGCAGAGCCAGGGAGCCGAAGAAGTAGAAGAAGTTGAAGTTCTTTGGTGCATAGTATTTGGCGAGATGGTCTTCCCACATTTTGGTCGCGGGAAAGCGCGCATCGACCCATTCCATGAATTTACTCATGACGCTTTCTCCTGATCCACACCGATGATGACCACATCATCCGTCTCGTACGTATACGGCGGAACCGGCAGGTTCAGGGGCGCAGGCTGGCCCTTGTAGACGCGACCGGCGAGGTCATAACGCGAACCGTGGCATGGGCAAAAATAACCACCGACCCAGTCCGCACCCAAATCTGCAGGCGCGACTTCCGGACGGAAGGACGGCGCACAACCCAGGTGAGTACACAGACCTACCAAGAGCAACAACTCCGGCTTGATCGAACGGGTTTTCGGGTCGACATAACCCGGCTGTTCGGACGCCTTGGAGTCGAAGTCAGCGAGCTGCCCTTCGATTTTCACCAAGTTACTGAGGATTTCCTCAGTACGGCGCACGATAAACACCGGCTGCCCCCGCCACTCCGCAACCATCTGCTGGCCAGGCTCAATTTTGCTGACGTTCACCTTAACGGGTGCTCCGGCAGCTTTAGCCTTGGCACTAGGGAACCAGGACCCCACGAACGGGACCGCGGCACCCACCGCTCCTGCAGCACCCACCACAGAGGTGGCCGCTACCAGGAAGCGACGCCGGCCTGCATTCACGCCGTCATTGCTCATTCAGTCGTCTCCCATCAGCTTTATGGCCTGTTGGTCAGGCCTATACTAGGTAAAAATCGAGTCGCGCAAAAAATTTGCCAAATGGTAAAGAAAAGCCCCTCTACTGACAAGGTAATTACCCATACAGAGCAGGCGCAACCCCTTACAAATCAGGCCATTCGCGGATGCGGCATGATGCCGCAGAGTAAATAATCACCCATAAAAAACGCCCAGCTCCGATAGGAAGCTGGGCGTTTTTTTGAACGCAGGTCGCGAATTAACGCTTGGAGTACTGCGGACGCTTACGCGCTTTACGCAGACCAACCTTCTTACGTTCAACTTCACGGGCATCGCGAGTTACGAAGCCAGCTTTACGCAGTGCAGGACGCAGAGCTTCGTCGTAGTCCATCAGAGCGCGAGTGATACCGTGGCGGATTGCGCCAGCTTGACCACTAACACCACCGCCAACAACGGTGATGAACACATCAAACTTCTCGGTCATCTCAACCAGCTCTAGCGGCTGACGAACTACCATGCGGGCAGTTTCGCGACCGAAGAAACCGTCAAGAGTGCGGTTGTTGATGGAGATTTTGCCAGTGCCCGCACGCAGGAAAACGCGAGCGGTTGCAGTCTTGCGACGGCCAGTGCCGTAATTTTGAGTCGCCGACATAATGAACTATTCCGTTAAAACTTCAGTTCTTGGGGCTGCTGAGCAGTGTGGGGGTGAGCAGCGCCCGCATACACTTTCAGCTTACGATACATGTCGCGACCCAGCGGGTTCTTAGGCAGCATGCCTTTAACCGCGGTCTCGATCACGCGCTCAGGGGCTTTAGCGATCAACTTCTCGAAGTTGATCGACTTAATGCCGCCCGGGAAACCGGAGTGGGAGTAGTACATTTTGTCAGTGGTCTTGGCACCGGTAACGCGAATCTGCTCAGCGTTGATGATGACGATGTAGTCACCGGTATCAACGTGCGGAGTGTATTCAGGCTTGTGCTTGCCACGCAGACGGCTTGCAACTTCGGTAGCCAGACGACCCAGGGTCTGACCTGCAGCGTCGACGACAAACCAGTCGCGCTTAACTGTTTCCGGTTTAGCAGTAAAAGTTTTCATTCTTTATAGCCTCAGGGGCCGCCCTGATAAATAAGACGGCGGATCTTACTGAATAGTGCGTACTTTGACAAGGTCAAAGGCAGCCGAAAACAGGCGCTATCGGGGGCTCGGGTCAGCGCGTCCGTAATACGGCAAGATTCTTCGGCAGGCGGCGCATCACTTCCACTGCAGAAAGAGGTGCGCAATTATGCAGATTTCGCGGAGAATTTCAACACGCTTACGCCAACACATCGTTTTAAGGAGCTTGCAATGGATTATCGCCAACTCGGCCGCACTGATATCAAGGTCAGCAGCCTGTGCCTCGGCACCATGACCTGGGGCGAACAGAACAGCGCCGACGAGGGCATCGCCCAGATCGAACGCGCCAAGGCTTACGGCATAAATTTTATCGACACCGCTGAGATGTACCCGGTCCCGCCGCGCGCCGAAACCTTCAGCAAGACCGAACAAATCATCGGTGATTACTTCAAACAACGCGGAGACCGCGCTGACTGGGTGCTGGCCAGCAAGATTGCCGGCCCTGGCAACGGCATCAACCATATCCGTGACGGCCAACTCAAACACAACCGCGCGCACATCGTCGCCGCGCTGGATGCCAGCCTCAAGCGCCTACAGACTGACTGGATTGACCTCTACCAACTGCACTGGCCAGAGCGCCCAACCAATTACTTCGGCCAACTCGGCTATCACCACCAGGACAGTGAGTTCACCCCACTGGAAGACACCCTCGAAGCCCTCGACGAGCAGGTCAAGGCCGGTAAAATCCGCCATATCGGCCTGTCCAATGAAACCCCCTGGGGCACCATGAAATTTCTCCAGCTGGCTGAACAACGCGGCTGGCCGCGCAGCGTATCGATCCAGAACCCTTACAACCTGCTCAACCGCAGTTTTGAAGTGGGCTTGGCAGAAATCGCCATCCGCGAGCAGTGCGGCCTGCTGGCCTACTCGCCTCTGGCCTTCGGCATGCTCAGCGGCAAGTACGAGGGCGGCGCCCGCCCAGCTGACGCGCGGATCAGCCTATTCAGCCGCTTTACCCGCTACACCAACCCGGAATCGGAAAGCGCCTGCGCACGCTATGTCGCCCTGGCGCGCGAGCACGGCCTGGATCCGGCGCAAATGGCGCTGGCGTTTGTCACGGCGCAGCCGTTCGTCACCAGCAATATCATCGGCGCGACCAGCTTGGAGCAATTGAATAGCAACCTGGCCAGCAGCGAGCTGACACTTTCGGCCGAGGTCCTGGTGGGGATCGAGGCGATTCACAAAGCCCAACCCAACCCAGCGCCCTGATCGGCACAGCAGCACGAACAAGCCCGGCAATTGCCGGGCTCTTTTTATTCAGCAAACGATTACAGCGAACGCGCGATGATCTCTTTCATAATCTCGTTGGTGCCCGCATAAATGCGCTGCACCCGCGCATCAGCCCAGGCGCGCGCTACCGGGTATTCCCACATATAGCCGTAGCCGCCGTGCAGCTGCACGCACTCATCCAGCACCTTGCACTGCAGGTCGGTGCCCCAGTATTTGAGCATCGCCGCAGTCGGCACATCTAACTTGCCTTGCAGGTGCAGCTCCAGGCAGCGATCGACAAATACGCGACCGATTTGAATTTCCGTGGCCATTTCTGCCAATTTGAAACGGGTGTTCTGGAAGTCGCCAATCGCCTTGCCGAACGCCTTGCGCTCGCGGGTGTACTCCAGCGTCCACTGCAACGCCGCCTCGGCCGACGATAACGCCCCCACACCGACAGTCAGGCGCTCTTGTGGCAGCTCCTGCATCAGATAAGCGAACCCCATACCGGCCTGGCCCAACAGGTTTTCCTTAGGCACGCGCACATCCTGAAAGAACAGCTCGGAGGTGTCCTGCGCCTTCATCCCGACTTTTTCCAGGCGCTTGCCCTTGGAGAAACCCGGCGTATTGGCTTCCACCAAAAACAGACTGGTGCCCTTGGCGCCGGCTTTTGGGTCCGTTTTGGCCACGACAATCACAAGGTCAGCGAGAAAGCCATTGGTGATAAAAGTCTTCGAGCCATTGATCACATAATCGTCGCCATCCAGCACCGCTGTGGTTTTAACGCCCTGCAGGTCAGAACCGGCACCTGGCTCAGTCATGGCGATAGCGGTCACCATTTCACCGGATACCAACTTGGGCAGGTAATGCTGTTTTTGCGCCTCGCTGCCGTAATGCAGGATGTAAGGAGCAACGATGTCGGAGTGCAGCGAGAAACCGATGCCGGTCAGGCCCAGGCGCCCTACCTCCTCGATCACCACCGTGCTGTAGAGAAAATCCGCCGCCATGCCGCCGTACTCTTCAGGAAGATGCGAGCAAAGCATCCCCGCCTCCCCGGCCTTGTTCCACAGCGCACGATCGATGTGGCCATCCTTCTCCCACTGCTGATGGAATGGCACAGCTTCCCGCTCAAGAAACTTGCGCACACTGTCGCGAAACTGTTCGTGTTCAGGGCTGAAAATCGTTCTAGGGATCATGGCTACACCTACTGAGTGAGTCGTTTTTAGCATGGCCTCGACTTTAGCCAAGCAAACGCTTGGTCACACTGGACACAAGCGCCAATAAATAAGACGATCCAGCCAGCTCATGACCACTTAGCCCCTATAAGAACAATATTTATGTTGATTTCGTCACCAGCGCCGCTGCACCGCGTCAGCATCCTGGCCACCGAAGGCGTATTTGCCTCGACGCTGATGCAAGCCAAGGATTTCTTCCACATGGCCAGCCTGCGCTACGGCAAACAGCAAGGCCTGGGCCTGACGCCGACCTTCGAGATCCACCTGGTCAGCCCCGACGGTCTGCCGGTGCGCAGCTTCAGCGATGTACTGATCCCAGTCGATGGCGCACTGGAAGATGCCGACGTGATCATTCTGCCGGCCTTCTGGGATGACTTCGACGCGCTGTGCCAGCGCCATCCGCAGGTGCTCAGCTGGCTCAAACAGCGCCATGCTGCCGGCAGCGTGATTTGCGGCGAAGCCACCGGCGTATTTTGGATGGCCCAGGCCGGCCTGCTCGACGGCAAGGAAGCGACCACTTACTGGCGGTTTTTTAACGAGTTCACCGAGCGCTTCCCCAGGGTGCTGCTCAACCAAGAGAAACACCTGTCCGATGCCGACAACCTGTACTGCGCCGGCGGTACCACCTCGGCCTGCGACTTGTACATCTACTTAATCGAGCGCTTCTGCGGCGCTAACGTAGCCCAGGGCGTGGCCCGCGACATCCTCTATGAAGTGCAACGCAACTACGCCCCCGGGCGCATTGGCTTTGGCGGGCAGAAGTTGCACCACGACATGACGATTCTGCAGATCCAGCAGTGGCTGGAAGGTCACTTCGCCGACAAATTCCGTTTCGAGGATGTCGCCCGCGAACACGGCATGAGCATTCGCAATTTTATGCGGCGTTTTCAGACGGCCACGGGCGATAAACCTCTGCATTACCTGCAGCGCCTGCGCATCGAAACGGCCAAAGGCCTACTCAGCGCCACCCGCAAAAGCATCAAGACCATCAGCTATGAGGTGGGCTACGACGATGCCAGCTTCTTCGCCCGGCTATTCCGCCAACACACAGAGCTATCACCCAACCAGTACCGCCGGCAGTTCCAACACAAGGACAGCCACGCATAAGGTCGCCGCTCAACGCTCAGACTGAACACCGCCAAAACGCAAAAGGCTGCCCAGGGCAGCCTTTTTCATTCCCCCAACAGTCAGGGTTTATCGCGTTCCAGCGGCTCAAGCTGAACCCACAACGCCTGCGCCTCTTCGCTCAGCGTGGCGTAACTGCGGATATCGCCGTTGCGTTGAGCCTGCATGGCTTCTTCCAACTTGGCGCTGTATTGCTTGCGCAACTTCTTTGCGGGATCGCTTTTAAACAAACCAAACATGCTTGATGCCTCTGCTGAGAAACGCCGAGATAAGCGTTTGCTCAGCTTAATTCAGTCCCGCACACAACTCGGCACCCAGATGTAACAAGGTACGAAGGCGTCACTTCAGCCACGCGCGTGATCGCGTATTTTCTGCAACGCCTGAGACATCTTGGCCGCCGGCACTCGCTGCAGATTACACAGCAGCTCATGGGAAATATCGGCTATGCCATGACGCTCACGCAGCAGCGCCGCCATAAAGCAGGTCAGGTTGGCGGCCATCTCCGCATCGGCCAGCGCCCGGTGCGCCTGGCCGGTATCCGGCAAGCCCGCCCAGCGGTTGAGATTGCCCAGTTTGTGGCTCGGTGCCATCGGTAACAGGCGACGCGACAACAACAGTGAACAGGCAAACGGCTGCACCCGCTGACGACGAATCAGCGCCAGCTCGGCATCCCAGAACTTCTGGTCGAAGCTGGCGTTGTGCGCCAGCAACGGGCGATCGCCGACAAACGCCGCCACCTCCTGCATCACCTGCGCGGCAGGCGGTGCCGTGCGCAACATGGCATTGCTAATACCGGTGAGCTGCTCGATAAAGGGCGGCACCCAGGCACCGCTGTTCATCAGGCTTTGATAACGAGCGACGATCTGCCCGCCCTCGACTATCACCACCCCGATCTCAGTTGCGCGGGCCTGCTGAGCAGGCGACATGCCAGTGGTTTCGAAGTCGAGTACCGCGATGGAATCTGCAAGCATTGATCAGTTTCTCAGCAACAAGCTGCCTTCAATCGGCACATAACGGCTCGCCGCGCGCACCAGCGATTGCGCAGTCAGGCCCGGCACGCCATAGGCGACAGCCTCGACACCATGACTGCTGCGAATTTTCTCCAGCAGCAGGTCGAAATCACCATCACCCGAGGCCAGCACCACCCCATCGACACGCGGCGCGGCGTCCATGATGTCGATGGTAATGCCCACATCCCAATCACCCTTGGCCGAGCCATCGCTGCGTTGGATATAGGGTTTGAGTTTGACGGTAAAACCGAGGTTGCGCAGGATCTGCTGAAACTGCTGCTGCTTCTGATCACCGCGATCGATGGCATAGGCGTAAGCCTCGACAATCTGCCCGTGCTGGCTGATATCAGCCCACAACGCGGCGTAATTGAAGTGGCAACCATAGGCCTGGCGCACGGTGTAATAGAGGTTCTGTACATCGGCGAATACGGCGATCTTCTTCACCGGCAATCCTCATAACAGGGCAATAAGCGCCGGGCAGTATGCCTGAAGATCAATGCAGGCAGCGCCGGCATCAATTGGAGGCCCTGGAGCAATCGGCTAAAGTGGCGGCTGCCTTCCTCAACGCGGCCCATCATGAACCTGTTCTTTGTATTGCGTGACGCCTGGTATTTCTTCACCCACAACCTGGCGGCGATTACCCGCCTGTGCCTGCCGTTGATCGTGCTCGAAGGCTTGCTGCTGCAACAGGTCAGCGGCTTAGTCGCAGCCGAGTCTGCAGCGCTCTGGCGCCTGCTCGCCGGCCTGTTGTTCTACCCGCTCTACAGCGCCGCGCTGATTTTGTTTCTCGATGCACGCAGCCAAGGCGTGCAACCACCTGCCCGCGACCTGCTCGCCGCAAGCCTGCGCCTGTGGCCAAGCTTTGCTGTACTGGCAGGGCTCAACACCCTGGCTATTTTGCTTGGCGCATCGTTATTTGTGCTGCCGGGGCTCTGGCTGATGGTCAAACTGGCGTTTGCCGAGTACCTGTTGGTCCTGCGTGGCCTGGGCCCAATGAAAGCGCTGCATACAAGCTTCGAGATGAGCAGCGGTTATTTCTGGCCCATGCTCGGCTGCATCCTGATTGTCATGCTGCCGCTGTGGCTGCTCGACGGCTGGAGTCAGTCCAACGCGCTCATCGCCAACAATGCCCTGGCCAGCCTATTACTGGACTGCACCAGCCGCTTTCTCCAGCTGTTTTCCAGCGTCGTGCTATTTCGCCTGTTTATGCTGCGCAGCAGCCAGCCCGATATCGAGTGATGTGGCAAAACCTGAACGCGGCGTGCCTGGCATCAGGAGCGCCCCGCGCGCTGAGGTTTCAGGCCAGACAAGCGCGGCAACAGCACGCGCTCAAACACCCGCGGGAAGAACCGCGCCAGCACCCGCGCGCGCCAGTCGACATTCGACAACACCAACAGACGCCGACGCTTCAGCGCGCCCTGATAAATCGCCTCGGCGACATCCTGCGCTGACGCCACCTTGCCCATCGCCAACGGCGGCTGCGCCGCCACCGAGCCATCGCCAACCAAGGCATTCTTGCGCAGATCGGTGGCCGTAAAACCCGGGCACACCAGCATCACATTGACCCCGGAGCCTTTCAGCTCATAACGCAGGGTTTCAAACAATCCATGCAGCGCATGCTTGCTGGCGTTGTAGGCGCTGCGATAGAGCAGCGGCGCAAAACCCGACAGCGAACTGAGCACGATGATCTGCCCGCCACGGGCGATCAGGCTAGGCAGCGCGGCCTTGGTGCAATGCAACGCACCAAAATAATTGACCGCCATAATCCGCTGGAACACCGCCAGCTCGGTGTCGGCAAAACTGCTGCGGTGAGTGACCCCGGCGTTATTGACCAACACATCAACACCGCCAAAACGCTCAACAGTCAGGGCCATCGCCCGCTCCACCGCCACGGCATCCGCAACATCACAGAGCACGCCCAACGCCTCGGCGTTGTGGTGATCCGCCAGGTGCTGCACTAGGCTGTCGAGCGCCTGCTGCTGCAGGTCAAAAATCACCAGACGCGCCCCGGCCTGGGCCAAGCGAATGGCCAAGGCCCGGCCGATGCCGGCACAGCCACCGGTAATCAGCACAACCTTGCGGTCGAATACTTTATTGGCGAACACCTTGCGGTACATAACCTGCCACCAACCCCGTTACGGCAAAGTCCTTACTACAACCTGTTATGGCTGCCATCGCAACAGGGCGGCGTTTGCGTGTGCTTGCAGCCACAGAAGTACAGGGTCGCGTCTTCGTCCGCATGGTATTTCAGCGGGGTAAAAGCACTGCCTTTATGCTGCCCATCACAAAAAGGCTGCGAAGCGCTGCGCCCGCATCGGCACCAGAAATAATCCTGGCCGGCGGTGACTGTAACCGCATAAGGGTTACGTTGGGCAATCGTTGGCGTTTCCATAAAACCTCCCAGGCAAAGGGGCATGCGCTGCCGACATTCACCAGCGGCATGCTCGTTCGCTCAGCATAGTTCACCCCTTAATACCCCCGTGCAGAGCGCTAATCACGTACGAGCGTTACCGGCCATGAACTAAGGTTTGCAGTATTGCGCTAGACAACAGCGCCAGCAGTTAGCCATACTCGCCATATGTGACAGTTTTATAACGAAAAGACGGCAGATAGCCGCAATACGTAATCACTTAATGCCACGATCTCTCTGCCTTGCGCTGTTCGCAGCGTTCTTCTGCGGGCTTAGCCACGCTGCCACCACCAACGACACCCGGCCGTTGGTGCAGGTCGGTTATTACGAATTTCCACCCTACTCCTACACCGACAGTCAGGGGCTTCCCAAGGGCACCATCCTGCAACTGAGTAAACGCCTGCTGGAGCATGCTGGGTACCGTGGCGAGTTCCGCTCCTACCCCAGCGCGCGTCTTTACAACGCCCTGCAGGATGGCAGCGTGCAGGTTTGGCCTGGGGCACCGGGTAAAGTGGAGCTGCGCGAACACACCCTAGAGGCCCGCACCCAGCTAAGCGAAATCATCCTCAACCTGTATTTTCGCCACGACACCCTGATGCCGCGCCTGCCTGAAGACCTCAAAGGCCGCGGAGTGATCATGATCAGTGGCTACACCTACTGGCAGCCGATCAACCAGATGCTCAACGACCCGCAGCTGGCCGTAGAGCAACACCGCACCGGCACCCACACCGCCGCACTGGAAATGCTTCAGCGGCGTCGTGGTGACTTCCTCCTCGACTATCAGACCCCAGTGGAGCAGGCGCGCAAACGCCTGGGTATGCCCGAGCTGCCGTATGTGGAGCTGCAGCGTATTCCACTGAAATTGATCGTCTCCAGCCACGCGCCAGGGGCCGAAGCGCTGCGTGATGCACTGGATCGCGCCTATGAAGAGTTGCAGGCTGCTGGCGAGAACCTACGCCTGCCTTAAACCTACTTACGCGGCTTAGCTCGCGCAGTGGGTTCTGCAATCAAGGGATCATCCGGCCAGTAATGCTTGGGGTACCTGCCTTTTAAATCCTTCTTCACTTCGGCATAGGTGCTGCGCCAGAAGTTGGCCAGATCCTGAGTCACCTGCACCGGCCGCCGCGCCGGCGATAGCAGGTGCAACTTGACCACCTGGCGGCCGCCGGCAATGCGCGGCGTATCGGCCAAGCCAAACAACTCCTGCAAGCGCACCGCCAGCACCGGTGGGTGCTCGTTGTAATCCAGGCTAATGCGCGAGCCGGAAGGCACCTGCACACTGCGCGGCGCCAGCTCATCCAGGCGCTGCGGCAACGGCCAGGGCAACAGATTAAGCAGCAGGCTGGGCAAGTCCAGATTGGCGAAATGGCTGAGCCGGGTGACGTTATCCAGATAGGGCTGCAGCCAGCCTTCCAGCGTCGCCAGCAAGGCGGCATCACTGACATCCGGCCACTCGCTGGCGTCTTTGCTGGCCATATCCAGCCCGCGCAGCAGGGTCACCCGCGCTTGCCATTGGCGCAGCTCTGGCGTCCAGGGCAGCAGCGCCAAGCCCTTACGTCGCACCAACCCCAGCAAGGCAAGGCTGCGTTGCTGGGTAGTGAGGCCTGTGAGCGGCTCACGCGACAGCACCAGTTCACCGACCTTGCGCTGGCGCTCGGCGCGCAGGGCGCCTTCGCGTTCATCCCAATCCAGCACGTCCAGGTTGCTGACCTGCTCGGCCAGCACGCCCTCGAACAGCTGCGATTCCAGCTCGGCGGCCAGGTAAATGCGCTCTTCACGCTGGCCCTGACGACTGCCCAGGTCAGCCACCACCAGCCAACTGTGCTTCATCAGCCCATCGACCTCGGCAAACAGCGCCGCCCGGCCATTGGCCAGGCGATATTCCGCGCCACCGGCACGGCGCTGCTGAGCGATCCGGTCCGGGTAGGCAAAAGCCAGCAACGCACCGAGCCAGCGTGGATGCTCAGGATCACTGACTGCCTGCGGGCTGGGCCTGTGCTTGAGATAACCCTGAATCTGCCGAGCCAATTGCCGGGCCCGCTGCACGCCGCCTCGGGCGGCGTTCCGCTGGGCGCCAGGCGTCTCCCCAGCCAGGAGGGCCAGCCGACTGTGCAGATCAGCCCCCGCGCCACGCAGAATGTCGCGCTCGCCGAGCAAGGCTGCCAGATCACAGGCCAATGGCCCCAGGCCCAGCGCCTGACCGCGCAGCAGTAGATGAGCGATGCGTGGATGAGTCGGCAGTTCGGCCATCGCCTGACCGTGAGCGGTCAGTTTGCCCAGAGCATCCACCGCACCCAGCCGCCCCAACAACTCCAACGCCTGGGCATAGGCGGCTGCAGGGGGCGGATCCAGCCAAACCAGCTCGGCCGGCTGCACGCCCCAGCGCACCAGCTGCAGCGCCAGCCCGGCGAGGTCGGCTTGGAGCATTTCCGCCGTGCCATAAGCGGCCAATTGTTCGTGCTGCGCCTGCGACCATAAGCGGTAACACACGCCCGGCTGCAAACGCCCCGCCCGGCCGCCACGCTGAGTGGCAGAAGCGCGAGAAATGCGCTGGGTATCCAGGCGCGTCATGCCACTGTTCGGATCAAATCGCGGCACCCGCGCCAGCCCAGCATCGATCACCACCCGCACGCCATCGATGGTCAGGCTGGTCTCGGCGATATTGGTCGCCAGCACCACCTTGCGCAGCCCGGCAGGCGCCGGTTCGATGGCCGCACGCTGGGCACTGAGGTCCAGTTCGCCATGCAGCGGACAGAGCAAAATATCGCGACGGCCGGACAGCGCTTCGGCCAGTTGCTCATTGACCCGGCGAATCTCCGCCTGCCCCGGCAGAAACACCAGCACGCTGCCCGGCTCATCGGCCAATGCCTGCAACACCGTCTGCAGCACTTTCGGTTCCAGCCACTCGCCCGCCTGCCAGGGCGCGCCCCAGCGGATATCCACCGGGAACATGCGCCCTTCGCTGCGCAGCACCGGGGCATCACCGAGTAAACCGGCCAGCCGCTCGCCCTCCAGGGTCGCCGACATCAGCAGCACCTTCAGCGGCAACTCGCCGGAGTCCGCGCCGCGGAACATCGCCCGGCCATTCAGGCACAACGCCAGCGCCAGGTCAGCGTCCAAATTGCGCTCATGGAATTCGTCAAAGATGACCAGGCCAACGCCTTCCAGCGCCGGGTCGTCCTGCAGGCGCCGCGCCAGGATGCCTTCGGTGACCACTTCAATACGGGTACGCGGGCCGACCTTGCTGTCCAGGCGAATGCGATAACCCACGGTGTCCCCCACCGCTTCACCCAGCTCACTGGCTAGCCGCTCAGCTGCAGCCCGCGCCGCTAGCCGCCGCGGCTCAAGCATGATGATGGTTTGCCCGGCCAGCCAGGGCTGCTGCAACAGCGCCAGCGGCACGCGGGTGGTCTTGCCGGCGCCGGGTGGCGCCTCCAGCACCGCCTCGTCACGCTGGGCCAGGGCCGCACACAACTCAGGCAGCAAAACATCGATAGGCAGGGAATTCATGCGGGCTCCATTCAAGGCGCACGATTATAACGGCGAACCTGTAAGGCATTGCTGCTGTCTGAGCTACAGCCATTGCCCCGGACTAAATGCAGCCGCGACACCTGATGCAGCGGTATTGCGCGGAGGGCATTGCTATAGTTGCGCCACTTTTCCCTAGGAGATGCTCAATGCGTACCAAGACCCGTGTGATCGGCAGCCTGCTCATCGCCGCGCTGTTCACCCAACTGACCGCCTGCGGCACCTTGTTCTACCCAGAGCGACGCGGCCAGATCGAAGGCCGCATCGACCCAGCGGTCGCCGCAATGAATGCTATTGGCATCCTCTTTTTTGTATTGCCCGGGCTGATCGCCTTCGCGATCGACTTTACCACCGGCGCGATTTACCTACCCGGCGGACAATCGGCTCAACTTGCACCTGAAGACTTGCAACAGGTAGTCGATGCCAACGGCAAGGTTGATCCGCTCAAGCTCAAGGCGCTGATCGAAGTGCAGACCGGCCATAGCCTGCCCCTGAATGACCCACGCCTGACTCAACACAGTGGCAACGTCGAGCAACTGGCCGCTTACGGCCTGCGTCCGGCCGCCTAAACCGCAGCCGCACAGCTGCGCTTAGCTTGTTTCGCGTAAATCTGGCAGAACGCCCAGCACCTTGGATAGCCCGTGAACATATCGCTGCCCCATGCCCGCCTGATGCGCCTGGCGACCTTCGCCGCATTGGCAACTGCACTCACCCTGGCGCTGGCCAAAGCCATTGCCTGGTGGCTCAGCGGCTCGGTGAGCCTGCTGGCAGGCCTGACCGACTCGTTGCTCGACGGCGCTGCCTCACTGCTCAACCTGATTGCTGTGCACTACGCCTTGCGGCCGGCTGATGAGGACCATCGTTACGGCCACGGCAAGGCCGAAGCGCTTGCCGGCTTGGGTCAGGCCCTGTTTATCGGGGCCAGCGCAGTGCTGGTAGGTAGCCACGCCATCGATCGCCTGCTGCACCCTGAGCCGATTGGCGCGCCCGCCCTGGGCATTGCGGTGATGCTGCTGTCACTGGCGATGACCGTTGCCCTGTTGCTGTTTCAACACCATGTTGTCCGCGAAACCGGCTCCACGGCGATTCGTGCTGACTCGCTGCACTACCGCTCGGACCTGCTCCTTAACAGCAGCATCCTGTTGGCACTGCTGCTGGCCAGTTACGGCTGGCCACAACTGGATGCGCTCTTCGGTATCGGCATTGCCCTGTATATCTTCTGGAGCGCCGTCAGCATCGCCCGCGAAGCCGCGACAGTATTGATGGACAAAGAACTCGACCCGCAGATCAGCGCGCAGATGCATGCACTGGCCTGTGCGGTGCCCGGTGTATTGGGCGTGCATGATTTACGCACGCGGCTGTCTGGTACACACTGGTTCGTCCAGCTGCATGCGGAGCTACCTGGCGAGCTAAGCCTGCAGCAGGCACACCACCTCTGCGAGCAGGTTGAAGCGGCGATTCGCAGCGAGTTTCCGCGGGCTGAAGTGCTGGTACATGCCGACCCCAGCAGCGTGGTCAAAGCGCCGCAACAAGGCTCGCCAGCCGCTGCTGGTCAGCAGCCAAGCGCTTGACGCAATAGAAAGCCAGGCACAAAAAAGGGAGGCCTGCAGGCCTCCCTTTTTTGCGTGTCCGTCATTGTGGCGATGATAACGCCTTTTCTTCGCCTGCCTGATTGGGCAGTGCGGACCCGGGTGCCGTGACGATCCGGTGGGATCGGCGGCGACCGCTCACCTGATTGGGCGAGGCGGCTGGACGTATCGTCCGGGCCTTGAAGTTGAGGTAAAGCTTACGCCTGCCGACGCAGTGAAAGATTGCGAACATTGCTAACATAACCACCACTTGCGCAATTAATCACTGCAAGCGCATCATTCAGCACAATCTAATAACGAAAGCATCGCAAAGATGAACAGACTTGATCGTTACGACCTGAATATCCTCGCCGAATTGCAGCGCGACGCCACGCTGTCCAACCAGGACCTAGCCGAACGCATCGGCCTATCGCCCTCGCCCTGTTCGCGCCGAGTCAAACAGCTTGAAGACGACGGTTATATCCTCGGCCAGGTCGCCCTGCTCGACCGCAAACAGCTCGGCTTAACGCTAACGGCCTACGTGCTGATCGGCATGGACAAACACACCCCGGAGCGCTTCGAGCATTTTCAGGAAGAAATCCGCAAATGCCCGCAGGTGCTCGAATGCTGCCTGGTCACCGGGATGGACGCGGACTATCAGCTCAAAGTGGTGGTGCCGGACATGGATCACTACCAACAATTGCTACTGGGCACGCTGACCCGTATCGAGGGCGTATCCAGTGTGCGCTCCAGCTTTGTGCTGCAGCAGATCCTTTCCAGCACCCAACTGCCATTACAACACCTGCGAACCTGATCTCGTTCTGCGAGTAAACGCACATCGCGGCACAGCCACGCAACGGCGTATAATCGCCGGCTTGCTGCTGTGCCTTGTGCGACCCGCCCATAAGAGCCTCGCGCTCACACTATAAAAATGCATCGCCCACCTCCCGCCCTAGCTGGCGGCACAGTCTGTTTTTGCCAAACGAGGTTGCGATGGAAACCGAGCTGTTTGAAGAACTGATGATGACCGTCCTAGTTGGCGGCCTGGTGTTGTTTATGGCGTTTATCGTCTGGGACCTGGCGAAGAAATCCAAGGCCGGACGCTTCGGTACCATGATCCTGTTCCTCGCCCTGGGCCTGGGCGTACTGGGTTTTCTCATCAAATCTTTCGTCATTGCAGGCCTGGAAGGCGTCTAACCGCCCCAGCCCTACTCAATTGACTCACGGCTGCATAGTCATGCGGCCTGGACAGCCTTTTATCTGGAGAAAACATGAAAGCCACCGACCGCGTGATGCAAAGCTATGGCCGCTGCTGCGCCAGCCCGGATTTTTTCGACAGCTTTTACCGGCACTTCCTTGCCAGCTCGTCAGAGGTGCGTGAGAAATTCGTCAACACCGAAATGAGCGGGCAAAAGTTGCTCTTGCGTCAGGGCATTCTCAACCTGGTGATGCACGCACGCGGCCTGCCGGATACCAAGCTGCGCGCACTCGGCTGCAGCCATTCACGCGCGGCCATGGACATTCGCCCAGGACTGTATGACCTGTGGCAACAAGCGCTGCTGGTGACCATTGGCGAGCATGATCCGCAATACTGCAGCGAAACCCGTAGCGCCTGGAATGAAGTCCTCGACAAGGGCATTGCCGTGATCAAAGCCGGCTACTGATCACTCCAGGCGGGGCGCGACTTCACGCCATTGCCCAGGCTGCAAGCCCTCTAGACTGAACGGGCCGATACGCACCCGCACCAAGCGCAAGGTCGGCAAACCAACGGCGGCAGTCATGCGCCGCACCTGGCGATTACGCCCCTCGCGAATCACCAACTCCAGCCAGGCCGTCGGAATGCTTTTGCGAAAGCGCACCGGCGGGTTGCGCTCCCACAGCTGCGGCTCATCTAGCAGGCGTGCTTCGGCTGGCAGTGTGGGCCCGTCATTCAATTGCACGCCATCGCGCAGCTGCTGCAACTGCGCCTCACTCGGCTCACCTTCCACTTGCACCCAGTAGGTTTTTGCCAGCTTGTGCTTGGGGTCGGCAATCCTGGCCTGTAGCCCGCCATCATTGGTCAGCAACAGCAGCCCTTCGCTGTCGCGGTCCAGACGGCCAGCCGGATAGACGCCGGGCACATCGACAAAATCCTTGAGGGTGGCGCGGCCCTGCTCGTCGTTGAACTGGGTCAGCACATCGAACGGCTTATTCAACAGCAATAACCGCGGCTCGGCCGGCGGCGCCTTGGCTACTCGGCGAACAGCCGGTTTGCCGGTGGGACGACGCGGTGAGGCGGGGCGAGGCGGACGCGACATAGGTAATCCAGGTAAACCGTACAAGGCGACCAGTGTAACCGAGGCCGCCGTACAACTATCAGCCAGACTTATGCAGGCGCACGCCCTCGGTAGACCCGGCTATGCTGGCTGGGTCCTGTTCTCCGCACCGAGGCTAATTGTCATGAGTTCGTCCGATTCGATTGTCGATACCTTTACCGGCTGGGCTGCCAAAGCCCCTGGCGCCGCCCTCGAACAGTTCAGCTACGACCCCGGCCCACTGGGCGCTGAAGAAGTCGAAGTGGCGGTGGAGTATTGCGGCATCTGCCATTCCGACCAGTCGATGATCGACAACGAATGGGGCAATGCCCGCTACCCCTTTATCCCCGGCCATGAAGTGGTTGGCACCATCGTCCGCCTCGGCGAACAAGCGCGTGGCCTGAAGCTCGGCCAGCGCGTGGGCATCGGCTGGTACAAGGGCAGCTGCATGCATTGCAGCTCGTGCATGGAAGGTGCGCACCAACTCTGCGGCACGGTGAAACCGACGATTGTCGGCAGTAACGGCGGTTTTGCCGACCGTTTGCGCAGCCACTGGGCCTGGGCGCTGCCGCTGCCGGACGGCCTTGACCCGGCCCTGGTCGGCCCGCTGTTCTGCGCCGGCTCCACGGTGTTCAGCCCGCTATTGGATTTCGACGTAAAACCCACCGACAAGGTCGGCGTGGTTGGCATCGGTGGTCTCGGCCACTTGGCGCTGGGCTTCTTGAATGCCTGGGGTTGCGAAGTCACCGCTTTCACCTCGTCCTTGAGCAAGCAGGATGAAGCCAAGCGCTTGGGCGCACACAACGTAGTCGCTTCCACCGACAGCGCTGCGCTGAAAGCGATTGCCGGCAGCCTGGACTTCCTGCTGGTAACGGCCAGCGCTGACCTGGACTGGAACGCCATGATTGGCACCCTGCGTGGCAAAGGCCGGCTGCACTTTGTCGGCATCGTGCCCAGCGCGATTCCGGTGCATGTGTTTAACCTGATTCCCAAGCAGAAGAGCCTGTCCGGCTCGCCCGTTGGCTCGCCGGCCAACATGGCGAAAATGCTCGAATTTTGCGCCCGCCATCAGATCCTGCCGCAGGTCGAACACTTCCCCATGAGTAAGGTCAACGAGGCCATCGACCACCTGCGCGCCGGTAAAGCGCGTTACCGCGTGGTGCTCGACGCCAGCAAGTGACAGCCGGGGTAAATCAGCCGCATGATTTGCCCCTTTTTTACCGCCTCATGAGCCCCCATGCCGTACCCGATCGAAACACCCAGTACCACCGACTTCCCGCGCCTGCTTGAGGTATGGGAAGCCGCCGTACGCGCCACCCATGACTTTCTCGAAGAGCACGACATTCAGCTGCTCAAACCCTTACTGATTGGGCAGTACTTCCCTCAGGTTCAGCTCAGCTGCATCCGTGGCGAGGATGGCAATATCAGCGGGTTTCTCGGCTATGCCGAGGGCAAGGTAGAAATGCTTTTCGTCGACCCACTGAGCCACGGCACAGGCGTTGGTCGCGCACTGCTCAAGCATGCAGTGACGCATCTGAGCGCGACGCAAGTGGACGTCAACGAACAGAACCCCAAAGCACTGGGGTTCTACCTGAGTCAGGGCTTCGTGGTGGACCGCCGCTCACCGCTGGATGACGGCGGGCGGCCCTTCCCGATTTTTCATCTACGCCTGAGCTGACGCCTGTTGCATCAACGAAACGGCGGCTCATCAAAGCTGCGCAGCTTGCGCGAGTGCAGCGAGTTGAGCTGGTTACGCAGCAGGTCCAGGGCGGTGATACCGATGTGCAGGTGCTGGGTCACCGCGCGCTCGTAGAACGCCCCGGCCGCGCCCGGCAACTTGATCTCGCTGTGCAGCGGTTTATCCGAGACACACAGCAAGGTGCCGTAGGGCACCCGCAGGCGATAGCCTTGCGCGGCGACGGTGCCGCTTTCCATGTCCACTGCCACGGCGCGCGACAGGTTGATCAGCGGCCGTTCCTGCGCCCAGCGCAACTCCCAGTTACGGTCGTCGTAGGTCAGCACGGTGCCGGTGCGCAGGCGCTTCCTCAATTCATCACCCTCTTCACCCGTCACCTGTCGCGCCGCCGCCTGCAATGCCTGCTGCACTTCGGCCAGGGCCGGCAGGGGAATATGCGGCGGCAATACGCGGTCGAGAATGCCGTCGCGGCGCATGTAGGCGTGAGCCAGCACGTAATCGCCGATGGTTTGCGACTGCCGCAGCCCGCCGCAGTGGCCGATCATCAGCCAACAATGCGGACGCAGCACGGCTAGGTGATCGGTGATGTTCTTCGCGTTGGAGGGCCCGACGCCGATATTGACCAGGGTGATGCCGTGACCATCATCCGCCTGCAGGTGATAGGCCGGCATCTGGTAACGGTGCCAGATGACATTCTCGATAATCGCCTGCATTTCGCCTTCGGCCATGCCGCGCTGGATCACCACATTGCCCGGCAGCACCATACGGGTGAACCGCGACTCACCGACCAGCATGTCCAGACCATGGCGGATAAATTGGTCAACATAGCGGTGGTAGTTGGTCAGCAGAATCCACGGCTGTACATGGCGCCAGTCGCTGCCGGTGTAATGCACCAGACGACGCAGAGAGAAGTCCACCCGCGCAGCATCGAACAGCGCCAGCGGCAGCGGGTCGGTGTTTTCCCAGTCATACAAACCGTCGGCGGTGCCATCGGTGGCCGCAGACAAGTCGGTACTGGGAAATACCCGCGCCAACTCGGCTGCCGTCACCCCGGAGCCGGCCAGCTCATCGCCCTGCTCCACCACATAAGGGTAAGGAATATTCTGCTGGCTGACGCCCACCTCGACCTTCACGGTGAAGTCATTCATCAGCGGGCACAACTGCTCCAGCAGGTACTTACGGAACGCCGCCGGATGAGTCACGGTGACGCTGTAGGTGCCGGGCACCTGCACCTTGGCATAGGCGCGCACCGTGGTCGGCGCCTCGCCCTGACAGAGGTAGGTCAGGCGCAACTCGGGATAACGGAACTGGCACTGCTCAGCGGCGTCGGGCTTGATGCGCTCTTTCAAGTAGCGCTTAAGCGCCGCACTCAAGCCACTAGTCGCGTGCAGATGCAGGGCGGCCAGTCGATCCACCGCCTCTTCAGCGGTATTGGCAACAATAAAGTCATCGGAACAAGGGTTCACAAGGCACCTTCCTGGCTGAACAGAATGGCTCTATCTTGCCCTGATACGCGGCACGGGCGATAGCGCGGCGTTGCCTGCGCAGGCAGGCTACTTGAGCAGCGCCTGCAAGTTCTTGAGCAGCGGTTATGGGGGCAGCGCGCCAGCGGGTCACGTGCCCGGCATACCCATGGGGCAAACCAAGCAACCAGCACCGCCAACGCGCAGCAACTGCGCCAGGTATTAAGCCGCGCGGCGCGTTTTACCACACTCCAAGGCAGCCTTAACTGGCAGGCGATCACTGTTCAGCCTAGGGCTAAGCTGCGCATCAGCAGCCCGTCCGGGCCACTGAAGCGCAACTCCAGCAAGCTGGCAGGGACTGATCAGGCTGGCTGGTGCAGGCGTGTATTGAACAGCGGAGCGCGGCTATAACCAGAGAACGCCTTGGCAGCGGCCAGCACGCCAAGGTCGACCAGTGGCTCGATCAGGATCACGCTCATATAGGCCAGACCGAAGCTGCCTACTGCCACCAGGTTCTCGCCGGAGAAACCGTTGCCATAGACCGCCCAGAAAGCCACCCAGGCAACGATGCCACCCTGATAGGCCGTCGACAGTGCCAGGGCCTGCTTGTAGGAGAGGTCCACATAGGCGGTGCCCGGCGCGATGATGCGCTTGGCCAGCAGGTGGATGCCGAATAATGGCAGCAGCAAGGTCGTGACGTTCATGCCGTATTGCGGCAGGTCAAACTGCGCGAACAGCAGACCCTGCAGCAGCAGACCAAGCGACAGACCGACAGCCGTTGCACCCGCGCCGAACAGCAGCAACAGGGTCGAGCCGAGGATCAGGTGCACCTCGGAAACGCCCACCGCCTGATGCGGGAAGACTTCGAAGAAACAGAACACCAACGCAGTGGTCAGCAGGCTACGCAAGGCCAGAGCGGCAACGCCGCCGTTACTGCGGATGCTGTCGAAGGCAAGTTTGGCCGTGAGGCCAAGGGCACCTGCGGCGGTGGCATAACTGAGGAAGAGTTTGGCGCCAGTAACAACTTCGGGTTCGATGTGCATAGAGATTCCTGTACCGCGCCCACCGCGCGATGATCTGGATTGAGGGATTGGGCATCGTGCCCGGCGTCGATGGCAGGTCTCCTGGCTCACGGCTTAATACTTCACCCGCCTTCCCAACCTTGCGGCCAGTGGCATATGGGCGTCGCTCACCGTTTACAGTTGCGGGGGCAGCCATGGCTTCGGTACGTGTTGCTGTACCCACCATGTTCCCTTTTCATCCACTCGCGTAACACGCTGCGGAACCATCGGCGGCCACCTTACCCGGCTGCACGCAGAAATGACAGAACCCGAAGCAGGGCCCGACTGAAGTTTCAGGCGCACCCCACAATTCGCACAAACACCCATGCTAGAGAGGTCGAAGCCCTAAAGCAGATGCGCTGCACCGCGCGCTATCAGAGCGTCGACATCAATACCGCGCGGCAACGTGCCATAAACCCGGCCACCTTGGCCGCCCAGACGGCTGGCGATAAAGGCATCGGATACCGCGGCATGACCGGCCTCCAGCAGCAACTTGGCTTGCAGCGCCAGGGCTACATCTTCCGTGAGTTGACGGGCGCGATACTGGATGTCGGCGGTGTCGCGAAAGTCCGCCTGCAGCTTGCTGATATGGGCTTTCAAACGCGCATCACCATGGCCATCGCCCAATTCGACAAACAGCGCATCGAGCACGCCCGGCTCTTTGGACAGCGCGCGCAGCACATCTAAACACTGCACATTGCCCGAGCCTTCCCAGGTCGAGTTAACCGGTGCTTCGCGGTACAGACGCGGCAGAATGGTGTCTTCAACGTAACCGGCACCGCCCATGCATTCGGCGGCCTCGTTGATCATCGCTGGCGCCCGCTTGCAGATCCAATACTTGCCCACGGCGGTGACCAGCCGGGCGAACTTGTCCTCCTGTTCGTCGTGCGGATTGTCCAGCGCTTTGCCCATGCGCAGGGTTAACGCCAGCGCCGCCTCACTTTCCAGAGCCAGGTCGGCCAGAACGTTCTGCATCAGCGGCTGCTCGCTGAGCACGCGACCGCCGACCTGGCGATGGGCGCAGTGATGCGCGGCCTGGGTCAGCGCCTGACGCATCAGGGCGCTGGAGCCGATCATGCAGTCGAAGCGGGTTAGCGCGACCATCTCAATAATCGTCGGCACGCCGCGCCCTTCTTCGCCGACCATCCAAGCCAGTGCGCCACGGAATTCGACCTCGCTGGAGGCGTTCGACCAATTGCCCAGTTTGTTCTTCAGGCGCTGGATGTAGAACTCGTTACGCGTGCCGTCCGGGCGATGCCGCGGCAGCAGAAAGCAGGTCAGCCCTTTAGTGGTGTAAGCCAGGGTGAGAAAGGCATCGCACATTGGCGCCGAGCAGAACCACTTGTGGCCAACCAGCTCATACGCCTGCCCTGGCCCGCCAAGCCCCACCGCATAAGCCCGCGTGGTGTTGGCGCGCACATCGGTGCCGCCCTGTTTCTCGGTCATGGCCATGCCGATGGTCGCGCCGGTTTTCTGCTCAATCGGCAGGTTGCGCGGGTCGTATTGGGTGGAGAGGATTTTCGGCAACCACTTCTCAGCGACATCAGCTTGCAGCTTGAGGGCCGGCACACTGGCGAAGGTCATGGTCAACGGGCAACCGCTGCCGGCTTCGGCCTGGCTGTGCAAGTAACTCAAGGCCGCGCGCGCCACCTGAGCACCGGCACGCGGATCGGTCCAGGGCATGGACGGCAAACCATGCTCGATAGCCGCGCTCATCAACTGATGATAAGCCGGATGAAACTCCACCAGGTCCACGCGATGGCCATAGCGGTCGTGGCTTTTGAACACCGGCTTGTGCTCATTGGCGAGAAAGCCCGCAGCCATCAACTCGCCGCCCGCCAGGCCACCGTAAACGTCAAGACGCTGCTCGGCCCAGCCACCGCCGAAACGCTGGGTCCATTCCTGCAGCGGCAGGTCCATGCGGTACAAATTGGCGCCATCCAGCGGCGGCACCTGGTTGAACACTTCATGGGTTTCGGCATGTTGGCTGGCATTCATAGCTGAGGCTCCTCTTCGGGCAAGCGGGCGCCTACGGCGCGTAAGCAAAAAGTGACCAAGGTCTGGCTGACTTCGGCCAGGCTAGGGGCGGGATAACCGGCTTCGCGGGCAGTGCGGGCCGGCGGCGACAAGGGGCCGACCAGGACTTCAGCAATCGCGCCGACCAGGCAGGCAGCAACCAGGCCGATTTGCTGCACGCGGAATACCCCTTGCGCCGTACCCTCTTGGAGCAGCTCGACGAATAGATCGGCATAGGCTTCGCGGTACAACAGCCGTTGTTCGTCGACCTCCGCATCGACCGGTTCGGCAATCAACGCAAAGGCCAACTGGCGACTGTCCCAGGCACGCGCCGCAAAGCGCTCAAGCCCAGCAGCTAAACGCGCCGCCGGGTTGCCTTGGCCACGCACGGTGGCGGCCAACGCATCAACCTCGCGCTGGCTGGCCACGGCAAACACCTCGGCGGCCAGGCTGCCTTTACTGCTGAAGTGGCGGTACAGGCTGCCAGTGGCAATGCCGACATCCTCGGCCAGCGCCTGCATGGTCAGCGCCGCAAAGCCGCCCTCGGCAACCCGCAGCAGGGCGGCGCTGATGATGCGCTCACGCAGCGCCTGGTCACGGT
Organism: Pseudomonas sp. MIL19; assembly: GCF_028680365.1. NCBI lineage: Bacteria > Pseudomonadati > Pseudomonadota > Gammaproteobacteria > Pseudomonadales > Pseudomonadaceae > Pseudomonas > Pseudomonas sp. MIL19. Next base: position 123,596 of record NZ_JAPPVG010000007.1, read on the forward strand.
CGAGACGAAGTGCAGTGGTGCGATAGGCCATGATCTGAATCCTGATTCACTGTCGCTCAAGTGAATCAGGATTCAGATCATGGCTAAAGGGCGATTCTGGTCACAAGAGAAGGTGTATCGGCCAGCCGCTGGCGCATACAACTCAATAATAAATTTACGATCTCGCGAACTAGAGCCATACAAGGCGCTACGTAGTAACAGCCTTCGACTGGTCAAAGCAGGCGAGAAACGCAGCGCAGAGGAGTAACAGCCATAGGCTGGCCCGTAGGGTGAGCGCAGCGAATCAAGCGGACTGGGCTCGCATACGAGTTTACGAGCTGTACATAAGCATTCCGAGACGCCGCGTCCCAGCCTGCTATAACGCAGTAGGGCCGACGCGCAGCAGATCCTCGATCAAACCTCGCGGCAGAGCACCCAGTCGTGCAACAAAGTGCGCAGCTGCTCGAACTTCACCGGCTTAGCCAGGTAGTCGCTCATACCAGCAGCCAAACAACGCTCGCGATCACCGCTGTGGCTGTGGGCAGTAATTGCCAGCACCGGCAGCAGCTGACAGCCAGGCAGGTTGCGCAGGGCGCGACAGGTCGCGAAACCGTCCATCACCGGCATTTGGCAATCCAGCAGCACCGCGTCGACGGTCTCGTTACGCAGCACGTCCAAGGCTTCAGCGCCGTTGTCGGCAGTACGCACCTGATAACCCAGCTTGAGTAGCATGCCGCGGGTGACCAGTTGGTTGATTGCATTGTCCTCAACGACCAAGACCGTGCACTGCTCAGGCGCGCGCAGCGCCGGGCCACTGCTGCGCAGGGTGACGGCTGCCGGGTTACTGATTTGCACAGGCAGCGCCAACGGTAAATCCAGGCGAAAACGACTGCCCTGCCCTGGCTGGGACTCATGGCTGAGATCGCCGCCAAGCAGGTCAACCAATTGCCGGCAAATCGCCAGACCAATACCCAGGCCGCCGTGCTCACGGGTCATCGAGCCGTCCAGCTGATGGAAGCGCTGATACAGCTTGCCATCGGCCGGTGCGATGAAGCCCACCCCGCTATCGCTGATCTCAATACGCAGCGGCAAGCTATCGCTCGCCATGCCCCCCCGCGAGACCCGCACACACACCTCACCGTGTGAAGTGAACTTGATGGCGTTATCCAGCAGGCAGTTGAGGCTCTGCAGCAGCTTGCTGGCGTCGCCTTCCAGGGTGTCAGGCAGACTGTCGTCGAGCTCAAGAACAAAGCGCAGGCCCTTTTCTTCGGCACGCGGCGCGTACTGCGCACGCACGCCATCGAACAAACCACGCAGACTAAACGGCTCACGCCGCGGGTACAGCCGCCCAGCCTGCAATTCAGTCAGCGCGAGGATGTCATTGACCATGCGCATCATGTCGCGCGCCGAGCTGGCGGCGGTTTTCTGGTAAGACGCCAGCTCGCCGTCGAGATCGAGCATCTGCATCAACTCCAACGAGCCGATCACACCGTTCATGGGGGTGCGCAACTCATGGGTGACCGTGGCGAGAAACTCATCTTTTAAACGGTTGCTATGGGCCAATTCCTGGTTGAAGGCTTCGAGCTTGAGGCCGGCCTCCCGGAGAATCTGCGTGCGGTCTTCCTTCATGGCGTTGATGCGGTCGGCCAGGGCCAGCGACAGCAAGCCGACCTCCAACGCTGAGCCAATCTGACTGGCATACATGGTGAGGAACATATTGGGCAGGTAACCCAACACCATCAGGGTGTTAATCATTCCACCGACGAGGAAGGCGCTCCAGGCGATGATGAAGTACCGCGCGACGCGCATGCCGCGTATCCAGGCGACAGCACCGGCACTGAAAATCACCACGGTAAAGCCCAACGCCAGGTAGGTGGCCAGGCGCAGCGAAAGCGCATAACTGGCCGTCAGCGACAGGGTCATCACCAGAACGCCACACGCCATCATCAACAACAGGGCACGATCGACCCAGGGGCTGTGTTCGCCGGTATGCAAAAAGCTGCGGGAGAACTGGCAGCCGAATAACGCCGAAGCACCAATCAGAAACGGCGTGGCGGCGTTCGCCCACCACGGGCTGTTCGGCCAGAGGTACTCAATGGCCGCACCATTGACCGACAGTTGATAAAAGCCGAACGAAGCAATGTAGAGGATGTAATAGAAGTAGCTGGTGTCACGCACGCTGAGGAAGATAAACAGGTTGTAGATCAGCATCACCAGCAGCACGCCGTAGATGATGCCCAGCACATAGATACGCGCCGGCTGCGCCTCCAGATAGGCGCTGGGTGACCACAGGGTTAGCGGGGCCTGAATCGAGCCCTGGCTTTCCAGGCGCAAGTAAACGCTTTGCGGCTGCGCCGGCGCTAATTTGAGCTCAAACACATAGTTGTGCTGCTTGATCTCACGGCTGGAGAACGGCAGCGCATCACCGGTGTTCTGACTCAGCTGGTAATGGCCTTGCGCATCGGCCAGATAGAGTTGCACATGGTCAAGGGGCGGGTAAGACAACTCGAGAAACCAGGGCTGCACGCCAGTCGCCTGCTGTGGCCGGTATTCAAGATCCAGACGTAACCAGAACACCGAGCGGGAATAGCCGGCGTTGAGCACCTCTTTATCATGCTGACGGAAGCTGGCCTGCAGCGCCGGCGAGGTGATGTCTTCGATGCTGGCATCGCCGCGCACATCTTCAAACACCGACATGACCTTGCCGAGCGGCAGGCTGCGGGTGTGCTCATCAAAAACCACTGCCCCAGCCAACCCTGGCACCAACATAAAGAAACACAGAAGGATGTAGTGCATGCCGCCCAGCCGGAATTGGCTCGCAACGCTGTGGAGCGCCTTGGAGCAATCTATTTATAAGGCCGGCACTCTACCATAGGCATTTGTGCCGGAGCCCCAGGAAAAACCTGAACTGCTTAGGTTTTTAGACCCCAAGCTGACCCTCACTGCAGCGCCATGGTGGCGCGCGACAGATTGTCCGGCTAGCAGGCTTTCATCACGCGCTGGGGTCTCTATGCCGTGGTTTGGTGGTAAGCTCGCGCACCATGAAAATGCCTACTTCTCGCCCCGTAGTGCTGTGCCTGTCTGGTCACGACCCCAGTGGTGGTGCCGGCCTGCAAGCCGATATCGAAGCCCTGCTCGCGCAAGGCTGTCACGCCGCCCCAACCGTGACCGCGCTGACCGTGCAGGATACCGTCAACGTGATGGATTTCCGCGTACTCGACCGCGACTGGGTCTTGGCCCAGGCCAATGCGGTGATCAGCGACCTGCCGGTTGAAGCCGTCAAGCTGGGCATGCTCGGCTCGGTCGAAATGGTCGAAACCGTACTGGAAATCATGCAGCGCCTGCCCGGCATCCCGCTGGTCTGCGACCCCGTGCTGCGCGCTGGCGGCGGCGGCGCCCTGGGCAAGGATGAAGTGGGCTTCGCGATGCGCGAACGCCTGTTCGCCGTGTCGACCATTGCCACACCAAACCTTCCAGAAGCACGCATCCTCGCCGAACTGCCAGACGGTACGGCCGACGAGTGCGCGGACAGGCTCCTGCAGCATATCCAGCACCTGTTGATCACCGGCGGTCATGGTGATGAGCATCAGGTGCACAACCGCCTGTACTCGCGTGATGGCAGTCGCCACACCTTTACCTGCCAGCGTTTACCCGGCAGCTACCACGGCTCGGGCTGCACCCTGGCCAGTACTTTGGCCGGCCGCCTGGCGCTGGGCCAGGAGCTGGTCAGCGCCGTCGAGTTTGCCCTCGACTACACTTGGCGCACTCTGCGTGATGCCGAACAACCTGGGCATGGCCAGTACATTCCGCGCCGCTTGCCCTTAGATTTTTGCTGATGGAGCGCACCTGATGAAACTGCGTGGCCTGTATGCCATCACCGACAGCCAGCTCCTCGAAGGCCGCCTACTGCCCTACGTCGAGGCCGCACTCAAAGGCGGGGCAAAACTGCTGCAGTACCGAGACAAGTCGACCGATGAAGCCCGCCGTTTGCGCGAAGCAGAGGTCCTGCGTGAGCTGTGCAACCGCTATGGCGCGGCGCTGATCATCAATGATGACGCCGAACTGGCGGCCCGCTTGGGCGTAGGTCTGCACCTGGGGCAAAGCGATGGCTCCTTGTCAGTAGCGCGCGCCCTGCTCGGCCGCCAGGCGATTATCGGCGGCACCTGCCACGCGCAGCTTGAACTGGCTGAAGCGGCGGCCAAAGAAGGGGCCAGCTACGTCGCCTTCGGCCGCTTTTTCAATTCCAACACCAAGCCGGGCGCGCCCAGCGCCGACGTGGCGCTGCTCGATGCCAGCAAAGGCCGGATCAACCTGCCGATCGTCGCCATTGGCGGCGTGACCCTGGACAACGCACCCGCGCTGATTGCCCACGGCGCGAGCATGGTCGCGGTCATTCACGGCCTGTTCGCGGCCGACTCCGCCGCCGACGTCGAGCGCCGCGCCCACGCCTTTAGCGCCCTGTTCAACCCTGGCTAATGGCCTGGAGCCGTTTTTAACGTCGCACAGCGACGTCCCAAGGTTGGCCGCCACGGACGGCAGGCCATAACTAATTGTTCACAGGGGCGACACGGCTCGCCCCGCATCCCAGTTTGAGAGGCCCTGCCATGTCCCGTTCCGAAGCCCTATTCAATGCAGCTCAGAAGCACATCCCCGGCGGCGTCAACTCGCCTGTGCGCGCCTTTAAAAGCGTCGGCGGCACGCCACTGTTCTTCAAGCACGCCGAAGGCGCCTACGTCACCGACGAAGACGACAAGCGCTATGTCGATTACGTCGGCTCCTGGGGCCCGATGATCCTCGGCCACAGCCACCCTGAAGTGCTCGACGCGGTGCGCAACCAGCTGCAGCACGGCCTGTCCTACGGCGCCCCGACCGCCATGGAAACTGAAATGGCCGACCTGGTGTGCAGCCTGGTGCCGTCGATGGAAATGGTGCGCATGGTCAGCTCCGGTACCGAAGCGACCATGAGCGCGATTCGCCTGGCCCGTGGTTACACCGGCCGCGACAACATCATCAAATTCGAAGGCTGCTACCACGGCCACTCCGACAGCCTGCTGGTTAAAGCCGGCTCTGGCCTGCTGACCCAGGGCGTACCCAGCTCGGCAGGCGTGCCGGCGGATTTCGCCAAACACACCCTGACCCTACCGTTCAACGACATAAACGCCGTCGAGCAAATGCTTAGCGAAGTCGGCGACAGCGTGGCGTGCATCATCGTCGAGCCGGTGGCCGGTAACATGAACTGCGTGCCGCCGGCACCGGGCTACCTGCAAGGCTTGCGCGAGCAGTGCGACAAGCACGGTGTGGTGCTGATTTTTGATGAAGTGATGACTGGCTTCCGCGTAGCCCTCGGCGGCGCTCAGGCGTATTACGGCGTCACCCCGGACCTGACCACCTTCGGCAAGATCATCGGCGGCGGCATGCCAGTTGGCTGCTTCGGCGGCAAGCGCAAGATCATGCATTGCATCGCACCACTCGGCCCGGTCTACCAGGCCGGCACCCTGTCGGGTAACCCATTGGCCATGGCCGCAGGCCTGACCACGCTGCGCCTGATCAACCGCCCTGGCTTCCACGCCGAACTGACTGACTACACCAGCCGCATGCTGCAAGGCCTGCAAGAACGCGCTGATGCAGCCGGCATCCCGTTTGTCACTACGCAGGCAGGCGGCATGTTCGGCCTGTATTTCAGCGGCGCCGACGATATCGTTACCTTCGACGACGTGATGGCCAGCGACGCTGAGCGCTTCAAGCGCTTCTTCCACCTGATGCTGGACGGCAGCGTTTACCTGGCACCGAGTGCTTTCGAAGCAGGTTTCACCTCCATTGCCCATGGCGATGCCGAGCTTAAAATCACCCTCGACGCCGCCGAGCGCGCCTTCGCCGAGCTGAAGAACGCCTGATGCAGCTCAGCACCGCGCTGTCAGATGGCGTGCTGGCGCTGGCCTGCCTGGCCTGCGCCATCGCCATCGGCAAGGCCCGCAGGCACTATGGCGAGGCCGATCAACCGGCCCTGTTCTGCGCGCTACTGGGTTTTCTGCTGCCGGCGGCCGCCGCCGTGGCCGGAGTCATTCGCTTTGGCTTCGACCCCAGCGCAGAGGCGGCGCATCTGTGGTTGAGCCAAGCCAGCAGCTTTCTCGGCCTGCCACTGCTTGGCGCCACTGCGTTAGCACTGGGCCGGGGCTGGCAATGGAGCCGCGCCAACTGGGGCCGCATCCTGCTTGGCCTGTGCGCCTTCTTCGAACTGTTCCGGCAACTCAACCAGCTGGAGGACTATCGCCTATTGCTTAATCTGGCGACCTTACTGCTAATTGCCTACGCCGGCGCGGTGCAGTGGCCCAAGCGCGCGCCGCCAGTGGTGGCTGGCATGGTCGTAGGCCTGTTTCTGCTGGCCGGGGTAGCCGTAGGTACTCACGGTTTTATCGGCTCATTGCGGCGAATTGATCTGTTCCACGCCCTGCTGACGCCGGCGTATCCGTTGCTGGCCTGGCTGCTGCTGAGCCTGCCTGGCAGCGCAAAACTGGGCAGCATGGAAGAAAACCCGGTAAAGACTTTGTAAGTACGCCACTGCTTATTTCATAATGTGACGGCCGCCGCGTTCCGGTGGCCAGGCTGAACGCCTGTTTTGTATCCCGAGGTAAATGGACTTTCATGAAACGCACCGGCCGCACCCTCTCCCTGGGCTGCCTGCTGCTCCTACTGCCACTGCTCGCCTCTGCGGGCGGTAACTCCTTGCTGATCCCCGCGCTTGGCAGCTGCTCACTCAACACTGCCGCCGAAGAACTGCCGTCCGCCCTCGACGCCTGCCAACAAGCCGCCCTCAAGGGTGACGTGCAAGCGCAATTTGAGCTGGGCGAGTTCTACTACAACGGTAAGCGTGTCGAACGCGACCTCAGCCAGGCGCTGCAGTGGTTTGAGCAGGCCTCACTGCAAGGCCATGCGCAGTCGCAATACCACTTGGGCATGATGTTTTTCCGCGGCGAAGGCGTGCCGGCGAATGCGGTGCAGGCCTATATCGTGCTGAAAATGGCGGCGGTGAATGGCTCGGACGAGGCCATGGACAGCGCCGACCTGATCGCCGCGCAAATGCCACGCAATGAACTGGAAATCGCCAGCCAGGTGCTCGGGCAAATCTTCCGCAACTACCTGCTGGAGTTGCAGAACGCCGACATCCTGACCTCACCGTTCGCACCGCTACCCTGATTCAACACATCTAACACGCGTAGACGCTGTTTAAGATCTCGCGAGCTAGAGCACTGCAAGGCGCTACGTTAGTAACAGCCTACGGCTGGTCAAGCAGGCGAGGAAGCGGAGTGTACTTTTGTACATGAGCATTCCGAGCCTGTTTTTAACGCCGCAGGGCCGACGCGCAGCAGATCGTATGCAGGCTCTTACTTATCCGGCATCGGCATGGGGAACGGCATAACATTACCGCCACCCTTGGCCTCGCTAATTTTCGGTGTGCCCAGGCGCTCGACTTCGTCGATACGGATGATCGCGTGCATTGGGATAAAGCTGCGCACCACGCCGTCAAACTGCGCCTTGAGCTTTTCTTCGCTAGGGTCGACGACCACCTGAGTGCGTTCGCCGAAGACGAACTCCTCCACTTCCAAAAAGCCCCACAGATCGCTCTGAAAGATCTGCTTGGCATACATTTCGTACACCTGCCCCTGGTTGAGGAAAATCACCTTGTAGATGGGTTCGCGCTTGCTCATGGTTATGCAGTTCGTACCGACAGGTTGATCAAAAGGGCGCGGATCATAGCATAGCCACCCGACAGGCAATGCTAGGAACCGGAGCCTTCGGCCTCTATAATGCGCGGTTCGTCGAATCACTCTTGTTGAGCGCGCATGACCAAGAAGCTTTATATCGAAACCCACGGTTGCCAGATGAACGAGTACGACAGCTCGCGCATGATCGACCTGCTGGGTGAACATCAAGCCCTGGAAGTCACCGAGCAAGCGGCAGATGCCGACATCATTCTGCTCAACACCTGCTCGATCCGTGAAAAAGCCCAGGACAAGGTGTTCTCACAGCTTGGCCGCTGGCAAAAGCTGAAGATCGCCAACCCCGACCTGGTAATCGGCGTCGGCGGCTGCGTGGCCAGCCAGGAAGGCGCGGCGATTCGTGATCGCGCGCCCTACGTCGACGTGGTCTTCGGCCCGCAAACCCTGCACCGCCTGCCGGAAATGATCGACGTCGCGCGTACGACCAAGATCGCCCAGGTCGACATCAGCTTCCCCGAGATCGAGAAATTCGACCGCCTGCCAGAACCGCGCGTCGATGGGCCCAGCGCCTATGTGTCGGTGATGGAAGGCTGCAGCAAGTACTGCACCTTCTGCGTAGTGCCCTACACCCGTGGCGAAGAAGTCAGCCGACCGATGGCCGATGTGCTCGGTGAAATCATCCACCTGGCCGAACACGGCGTGCGTGAAATCACCCTGCTGGGGCAGAACGTCAACGGCTACCGCGGCGCAACCCAGAACGGCCAGATCGCCGACTTTGCCGAACTGCTGTATGCCGTGGCGGCCATCGACGGCATCGACCGTATTCGCTACACCACCAGCCATCCGCTGGAATTCTCCGATGCGCTGATCCAGGCCCACGCCGAGATCCCTGAGCTGGTGAAATACCTGCACCTGCCGGTGCAATCGGGCTCCGACCGCATTCTCGCGGCGATGAAGCGCAACCACACTGCGCTGGAGTACAAGTCGCGCATCCGCAAGCTGCGCGCGGCGGTGCCGGACATTCTGATCAGCTCGGACTTTATCGTTGGCTTCCCCGGTGAAACCGAGAAAGACTTCGAGCAGACCATGAAGCTGGTCGAGGATGTCGGTTTCGACTTCTGCTACTCCTTCGTCTACAGCGCGCGCCCCGGCACCCCGGCGGCTGATCTGCCCGACGACACGCCGCTGGAGCTGAAAAAACAACGCCTGGCACTGCTGCAGCACCGCATCACCCAGCAGGGCTTTGAGAACAGCCGACGCATGGCCGGCACCGTACAGCGCATCCTGGTCAATGATTACTCAAAGAAAGACCCCGGTAGGCTCCAAGGCCGCACCGAGAGCAATCGCGTGGTCAACTTCCGCAGCGACAACCCGCGCCTGATCGGGCAGTTTGTCGATGTGTATATCGACGAAGCCATGCCCAACTCGCTGCGCGGCACGTTGCTCAACGAAACCGACTGCAACTAAAGCCTTAGCGGCCCGAGCTTCCCCCTCGCGGCCGCTAGCGCTATTCTCCGCTCACTACCCCAGCCGACTGGCGGCCATCACACGACCTTGAACGCATCCATAGAACCACTCCGTTTTATCCTTGAACCCTTCGAGGCACGCCGCTTCGCTAACTTGTGCGGTCAATTTGATGAGCACTTGCGTCTCATCGAGGCGCGTTTGGGCATTGAGTTACGCAACCGCGGCAACCAGTTTGAACTGGTTGGCAGCGCCGGCCAGACCAACGCGGCCGAGCAGTTGTTGCGTCGCCTGTACCGCGAAACCCAAAGCACCGAGCTGTCGCCCGATATGGTTCACCTGTTTCTGCAGGAGTCTGGCGTCGAAGAGCTGAGCAACCCGGTCGTCGAAGCCAACATCGCCCTGCGCACCCGCAAAGGCATGATTCGCCCACGCGGGGCCAATCAGCAGCGCTATGTCAAAGCCATCCTCGACCACGACATCAACTTCGGCATCGGCCCAGCGGGTACCGGTAAAACCTACCTGGCAGTGGCCTGTGCGGTGGATGCCTTGGAGCGTGAGCAGATCCGCCGCATCCTGCTGGTGCGCCCAGCGGTTGAAGCCGGCGAAAAACTCGGTTTCCTGCCCGGCGACCTGTCGCAGAAAATCGACCCTTACCTGCGTCCCCTGTATGACGCGCTGTACGAAATGCTCGGCGTCGAGCAGGTTGCCAAGCTGATCGAGAAACAGGTGATTGAAGTTGCGCCGCTGGCCTATATGCGCGGCCGCACGCTGAGCAACAGCTTTATCATCCTCGACGAAAGCCAGAACACCACCCTGGAACAGATGAAAATGTTCCTCACCCGGATTGGCTTCGGCTCCACGGCGGTAATCACGGGCGACATCACCCAGATCGACCTGCCGCGCGGGACCAAAAGCGGCCTGACCCACGTGATTGAAGTATTGCGTGACGTGCCGGGTATCAGCTTTACCCACTTCAACCCTAAAGATGTGGTGCGCCACCCGCTGGTGCAGCGCATCGTCGAAGCCTACGAGCGGTTCGACGCCAGCCAGGCCCCTTTCGACGCCAAGGTGCAGCGGCATGATTGAGCTTGACCTGCAAATTGCCAGCGACGCTGGCAACCTACCGACCGAGGAGCAGTTTCGCGCCTGGTGCGCGATTGCCCTGCGCCAGCGCAGCGCCGACTCCGAGCTGACCATTCGCTTGGTCGATGAAGCCGAAGGCCGCGAACTGAATCACACCTGGCGGCAGAAGGATTACGCGACCAACGTACTGTCCTTCCCAGCCGATGTACCGGACGAATTTCTGGATATCCCGCTGCTCGGTGACCTGGTTATTTGCGCGCCGGTGGTTGAACGCGAGGCCGTCGAACAAGGCAAAAACCCAGAAGCCCATTGGGCGCATCTGGTGATCCACGGTTGCTTGCATCTGCTCGGCTATGACCACATCGAGGATGAGGAAGCCGAAGAGATGGAAGCGCTGGAACGAGAACTGCTGGCTGAACTGGGTCACCCTGACCCGTACGCCGATGAAGATGAACCCACACACAACACAGAAGGTTCCTGAGTAACCACCATGAGCGAAGACCGATCGAGCAACGAGCAGACATCCTGGTTTAACCGACTGACCCAGGCGTTTGCTCATGAGCCGAAAAACCGTAAGGAACTGCTGGAAGTCCTGCGCGAAGCGCATCAGAACAAACTACTCGACAGTGAAGCACTGGCCATTGTCGAAGGCGCCATCCAGGTCGCCGACTTGCAAGTTCGCGACATTATGGTGCCGCGCTCACAGATGATGAGCATCAAGGCCAACCAGACACCCAAAGAGTTCCTGCCCTCGATCATTGAAGCGGCGCACTCGCGCTACCCAGTGGTGGGTGAAAGCCTCGACGATGTGGTCGGTATCCTCCTGGCTAAGGATCTGCTGCCGCTGATCCTCTCGGGCGAACAGCCCAACTTCAATATCAAGGACCTGCTGCGCCCGGCCACCTTCGTGCCCGAGTCCAAGCGCCTGAATGTGCTGCTGCGTGAATTCCGCGCCAACCACAACCACATGGCTGTGGTGATTGATGAATACGGCGGCGTCGCCGGCCTGGTGACCATCGAGGACGTGCTCGAGCAAATCGTCGGTGACATCGAGGACGAGCACGATGTCGAGGAAGACAGCTACGTTAAACCGTTGCCGTCGGGCGACTTCCTGGTCAAGGCACTGACGCCGATCGACAGCTTCAATGAAGCCTTCGATACCGAGTTCTCCGATGACGAATTCGACACCGTCGGCGGCCTGGTGATGAGCGCCTTTGGCCACCTGCCCAAGCGTAATGAAGTGACCGAAATTGGCGAGTTCCGCTTCCGCGTTCTCAACGCCGACAGCCGCCGCATTCACCTGCTACGCCTGACGCCGATCAATAACTGATCCCTCTAAACGGCCACCCTAATCGGTGGCCGTTGCGCATAGCCGGCCCAGCACCGCCCCACCTTCCCTCGCCGCCTATTGCCCTTTACCCTTTGCGCCACCTCAATCCAAGGATCTGCATGCAATGCACTGGATAACTCGACCTGGCTGGCCCGGTAACCTGATCGCCCTACTCGCAGGCGCAATCACGCCATTGGCGCTGGCGCCCTTTGATCTGTGGCCGCTGGCCATCCTCTCGATTGCCTTGTTCTACCTCGGCCTGCGCGACCTGACGCCGCGCCAGGCGACGCTGCGCGGTTGGAGTTATGGCTTTGGCCTGTTCGCCGCCGGCACCAGCTGGGTGTATGTGAGCATCCACGATTACGGTGCGGCCTCACCGCCGCTGGCGGTATTTCTGACCCTGCTGTTTGTCGGTGGGCTGGGCCTGCTGTTCGCCCTAAGTGCCTGGGTCTGGACGCGCTGGCTGCGCCGAGTTGAAACGCCGCTGGCTGACGCCCTGGCCTTCGCCGCCCTGTGGCTGGCGCAGGAAGCCTTCCGCAGCTGGTTTCTCACCGGTTTCCCCTGGCTGTATGCCGGTTACAGCCAGCTGGATGGTCCACTGGCCGGGCTGGCTCCGGTGGGCGGTGTATGGCTGCTGTCCTTTGCCCTGGCGCTAAGCGCCGCGCTGCTGGTGAACCTGGCGCAACTGCGCTCGCGCAAGGCGTTTCTCGCCATCGGCGTTGTGCTGTTAATCGCCCCGTGGATCTCCGGTATCGCCCTCAAGAATCACGCCTGGACCCAGCCGCTGGGCGAGCCGCTGAGCGTGTCGGCCATGCAGGGCAATATCGAACAGAACATGAAATGGGACCCCGAGCAGCTCAACGCGCAGCTCGCGCTGTACCGCGACATGACCTTTAGCGCCAAGCCGACTGATCTGATCGTCTGGCCGGAAACTGCCATCCCGGTGCTCAAGGACCGCGCCCAAGGCTACCTGGGCATGATCAATCGCTTCGCCAATGAGCGGAATGCCGCGCTGATTACCGGCGTGCCGATACGCCAGAGCAACGAGCGCGGCGAACAGCGCTACTACAACGGCATCAGCGTGGTCGGCCAGGGCAGCGGCGATTACCTCAAGCAGAAACTGGTGCCGTTTGGTGAATACGTGCCGCTTCAGGAAGTGCTGCGCGGGCTGATCGCCTTCTTCGACCTGCCGATGTCCGACTTCGCCCGTGGCTCCGCCGAGCAGAGCCTGCTGCAGGCCAAGGGCCATCCGATTGCCGCGTTTATCTGCTACGAAGTGGTCTACCCGGAGTTTTCCGCCGGCCTGGCCGCGCAGAGCGACCTGCTGCTGACCATCAGCAACGACACCTGGTTTGGCCGCTCCATCGGCCCGCTGCAGCACCTGCAGATGGCGCAGATGCGCGCCCTGGAAGCCGGCCGCTGGATGATCCGCGCGACCAACAACGGCGTCACCGCGCTGATCGACCCGCAAGGCCAGATCACAACGCAACTGCCGCAGTTCGAACAGGCGGTGCTCTACGGCCAGGTGCAACCGATGCAGGGGCTCACGCCTTATCTGTACTGGCGCGGCTGGCCGATGCTGATTATCTGCCTGCTGCTGTTTGGCTGGGCGTTGCTCGCCAGCCGTATGGCCAAGACCCTTTAACGGCAGGTTCACCCTACAAAAGTGCCTATATCCGTCGAAAGAATCGGTAAAACTCGCGCAGCTCCGTCTGCGCGTCGCCAATGCTGACCGGGGTGAAGCGCAGCGGGTGGTGCGCCGGGCACTGCGCCAGACGGCCTTGATCGAGCGGGTGCAACCAGCCCAACAGCGGGTAACCGCCCATGGTCTGGTGATCGGCCTGCAAGATAATTGGCTGGCCATCTGGCGGCACCTGAATCGCCCCACGGCCAACGCCCAATGACCACTGCCGTTCTGGCGGGCGCAATGGCTCACCGATCAGCCGCGCCCCCATGCGGTCGGAGTGTGGGCTGAGCTGCCAGGTTTGGGCAAAGAAGTCATGCAGTTGCTCCTGCGCAAAACTTGCCGCATCGCCGCCGGTAATCACCCGCAACAAGGGCTTGCTGCGGTAATCCGGCAGATAGGGCCAGGGCACGCTAGCCGCATGACTAAAGTGCGCCTGCCCACAAGCCAACACATCCACCGCCTGCAAGGCTCGCCCCTGCCCCTCGCGTAGCTGCACACTGACACTGCCCAACACGGGTTCTGCATGAAAACCGCCGGCCACCGCCAAATACGCACGCTGACCGCTATGGGCAAAGCCTAAGCGCAGCTGCTGGCCTTTGCGCAGCGGCAGTCGCGTCCACAGGGGCAGCGGCTGCCCATCCAGGCTCAGCGGCACCTGGGCACCACAGACCGCCACCCAGGTGTCGACCTCGGCCTGCAACTCGACGCCGCCCAGGGCGATTTCCAGCAGCGGCGTGCCCCAGGGATTATTCAGTAGGTGATTAGCCCAGGCCGCCGCCTGCCAATCCATTGGCCCGGCCGGCGACACGCCGAGGTGTTGCCAACCGCGCCGCCCAGCATCCTGCAGCACACTTTGCGGCCCGGGTTTGAGCACGCGCAGACCGCTCATGGCTGGCCGCCCTCACCGATAAACTCGCGCTCACTGATACTACGAAAGCGCACCCGGTCGGCCAACACCAAGGGACACGGCGGCGTTTGCGCGGCGTTGAACAGCGACCAGGGGCAGCGGCCGATCAGGTGCCAGCCGCCGGGCGAGCTCTGCGGGTAGATCGCCGTTTGTCGCTCGGCGATTGCCAAGCTACCGGGCGGCACGGAAATACGCGGGGTGGCGCGACGTGGCAACGCCAGCCGAGCATCCAACTCGCCGAGGTAGGCGAAGCCTGGGGCAAAACCAATCGCGCCGACTCGGTATTCCGTCGCCGCATGCAACTTGATCACCTCGGCAACACTCAGCCGACACTGCCGGGCGACGTCAGCCAGGTCTTCACCGTCATAGCAGATGGGGATTTCATGCAGCTGCCCGGCTTGCGCCGCAAAGGGTTCAGCCAACCACGTTTCCAGCAGCGGTTTGAGTCGCTCAGCCAGCTGCAGATGGTCGGTACGCATCAGGTCATAGTGCAGCAGCAGGCTGGTCCAACCGGGTACCAGATCGGTCAGCAGCTCCCCAAGCTCATCGCGGATACGCGCAGCCAGCAAAGCGATACGCAGCGGTAATTGCCCATCCGGCTGTTCGGCCAGCACCAGCAGCAGCGCTTCGGCACCTGCCGGTTCCAGACGGATCATAGGGCTTCCAGCATCGCCCGCAAACGCCGCAGTACGGCCAGCGAATCGGCGTTATCGCCATGCACACAGAGACTGTCAGCACGCAGTTGCAATGGCTTGCCATCGATATCAGCAAACGCCTCACCCCGGGCAATCGCCAGGGCCTGCTCAAGAATCCGCTGCGGATCATGGTGCACCGCGCCACTTAAACGCCGCGGCGCCAACTGGCCATCGGCTAGGTAAGCGCGATCAGCAAAGGCCTCGAATATCAGCGGCACTGCGGCTGCATCGGCCAAGCGCCGCTCACGGCTGTTATCAGCCAAGGCCAATACCATCAACGGCAAGCCCTTGCGGTAACGGGCGCAGGCCTCAAGCACAGCATTAAACAGCGCATCGTCCCGCACCAGGTCGTTGTACAACGCACCATGCGGTTTGACGTAGGCCAGTTGAGTGCCCGCCGCGCGACAAAAGGCATCCAGCGCGCCGAGCTGATACAGCACCAGCGCACTGACCTCCTCCGGCGAGCAGGCCATATGCCGGCGACCGAAACCCTGCAAGTCGGGGTACGCCGGGTGCGCACCGATGCTCACCCCATGCTGCAACGCCAGAGCGACGGTGCGTTGCATGGTCAGGGGGTCGGATGCGTGAAAGCCGCAGGCCAGGTTGGCTTGATCAACCAACGGCATGGCATGGGCATCATCACCCATGTGCCACACGCCAAAACTTTCACCCATGTCGCAGTTCAGCAGAATTTTTTTCATGCTCGCCAGCTTAGAGCGCCAGCGCCCTGTCGGGAAGCCTTGCCTCGTCACTCAAGCCTCACGGCAACGCCGTGAGCGGCCAGGCCAAGCCGCTCGTGTAAGAGCAGGCTGTCCATGGCCAAAGGCACAGCGAAACAACTTGAAACAAGCGTAAATGAAACTATTTATCACTTGCACCTACTTCTGATTAGAATTCGCGGACAACATGAATTAACACTTGGAGTTTTCGATGCATCCCGCCTGCTCTCGCACCGCCCTGGCTAGCGCCGTCACACTGGCTACCACCCTGACAACCAGCGTCTACGCCAATCAACCTGTGACCTTGAGCGACGTGGTGGTTTCAGCATCAGGCTTCGAGCAGAAAATCACCGATGCGCCGGCCAGCATCAGCGTTATCAGCAGCCAAGACCTGCAACAGAAACGCTACAACAACCTGGCGCAGGCGCTGGGCGACGTGGAAGGCATCGACATCGGCCAAAGTACCGGCAAGACCGGCGGCCTGAACATAAGCATTCGCGGCATGCCCAGCCAGTACACCCTGATTTTGATTGACGGTCGCCGGCAGAATGCCGCGGGCAACGTTACCCCCAATGGCTTCGGCGAAACCTCCACCAGCTTTATGCCGCCGCTGTCGGCGATCGAGCGCATTGAAGTGATCCGCGGCCCAATGTCGACCCTGTACGGCTCCGACGCCATGGGCGGTGTGGTCAACATCATCACCAAGAAAGTGGCCACCGAGTGGACCGGTTCCCTGACCCAGGATTACACCTATCAGGAACACCGCGACTTCGGTGACACCCGCAACACCAGCGTCTTCGCCAGCGGCCCGCTGATCGACGGCCTGCTCGGCCTGCAGGTGCGCGGCAGCTTGTTTAGCCGTGAAGAGTCAACCCTAAGCTACGGCGACGGCATCGACGTCAGCGCACGCGGCCCATCGCCAGTCGAGGGGGATAACAACACGCTCGGCGCACGCTTGACTCTGACGCCCCATGAGAATCACGACTTTGGCCTGGACCTGGAGCGCGGTCGGCAGGCGTATAACAACGACGAGTGCCAACTGGGCACCCTCGATGGCCAGGACCGCTCCTGCACAACCAATACGACCACCGCCAACGGTTATACCGATGAACTGCGCTTCGAGCGTGAACAGATCGCCCTGACCCATACCGCGCGCCTGGGCTTCGGCACGCTCGACTCCAGCCTGATGCACAACACCACCGAAACCCTCGGCCGCACCATTCCTGGCAATGTCATCGGCAACAGTGCCGGCATCCCCGGCACCCTGATTGGCGATGACCGCGACCTGAAGACCACCAATCTGGTACTCGATACCAAACTGGTTGCACCTATTGGCGAATCCCATATCAGCACCATCGGTGGCCAGTGGTGGAAAGCCGAGATGACCGACGGCATAGCCCTGGATGATTTCGAGCAAAAAACGTGGGCAGTATTTGCCGAGGACGAATGGCGCCTGCGTGATGACCTAGCCCTGACGCTGGGGGCGCGCTACGACGACCACGAAACATTCGGCGGGCATGTCAGCCCACGCGCTTATCTGGTGTGGAACACCACTGATAACTGGACACTCAAGGGAGGTATCAGCCGTGGTTACCGAACGCCGGATCTGAACGACCTGCATAGCGGCGTTAATGGCGTCACCGGTCAAGGGACCATCACCACCATCGGCAACCCGGATCTAGAACCGGAAACCACCACCAGCACCGAGTTTGGCGTGTACTTCGACAGTCTGTCCGGTTTCAATGCCAACGCCACGCTGTTCCACAATAAGTTCAAGGACAAGATCGCCAACGGCGATCCGATCAGCAGCCCGCTGTGCGCTGGTAACAAGGAGGGCACCTGCTCGCAGCAGATCAATATCGACGAGGCCGTCACCCAAGGCCTGGAGCTAGCCGCCAGTTGGCAGTTCGCGCCAGCCTGGACCCTAAGCGGCAACTACACCCACACCGACAGCGAACAGAAGAGCGGCGACAACAAGGGCGAACCCCTAACTAACACCCCCGAGCACCTAGTCAACGCCAAACTCAACTGGCAATCCACCAACCGCCTCAACCTGTGGCTGAAGTCCGAATACCGTGGCGAGCGTGCGCGATTCACCTCCAAATACGAGAACCTGGCAGATAGCGGCCGTTACTCCACCAACCAATCGATCTACGACACCCTGGGTAAAAATACGGAAGCCTTTACCTTGTTCCACCTAGGTGGCTCGTACCAGGCCACAGAAAACCTGACCCTAAACGCTGCTATCTACAACCTACTGGACAAGGATTTCCTCAAAGGCCAAGCCTATAACACCTATACCTATGACAAGGCAGGTGCTTTGAAGATGGGTACCAGCTACGGCACCGACTTCGCCCACTCCACGTCCGGCACCACTGGTATCGTTGAAGAAGGCCGTCGCCTCTGGCTGTCAGCCAACCTCACCTTTTAAACCCAGGTTGATCGCCTGAATAAAAGCCCGCAGCCCTCAACGGCTGGCGGGCTTTTGCATAGGGGCTGTGAGGCTCACCTGCGAAACAAGAATGTATGTTATTGGTAAATTATTAGTATTCAATATCGAATACCCCTTAAAATCCGCGCTCGTTAACCCGCTGCATAGCAGCCAAATTATTCGCTCAATATCGCGACATAGGATCCCCATGCGTCCCTGGTTTGGCACCCTGCGCCAATGGCACTGGATCAGCTCTGCACTGTGTCTGGTTGGCATGCTGCTGTTTGCGATCACCGGTATCACCCTCAACCATGCCGCACAGATCGAGGTCAAACCGCTAGTCATCAACCATCAGGCGCACTTGCCCGCCGCCCTGCAGGCCGCTCTGCAAGCGCAACCGCCAACTCAGGGTTTGCCACTAGCCCTGCGCCAGTGGCTGCAAAGTGAGCTGCCGATTCGCCTGGATGGCCGTGATGCCGAATGGTCGGATGGCGAGTTGTATATCGGCCTGCCACGCCCCGGCGGCGACGCTTGGCTGAGCCTGGACATTAACGCCGGCGTACTGGAGTTCGAGTCCACCGACCGCGGCTGGATTGCCTACCTCAACGACCTGCACAAGGGCCGTAATACCGGCGCTGCCTGGTCATGGTTTATCGATGTATTTGCCGGGCTCTGCGTAATTTTCAGCCTCAGCGGCCTGTTGCTGCTGCAGCGCTACGCCTCAAATCGCCGCAGCACGTGGCCAGTGGTGCTACTGGGGCTCGTGTTGCCCGCCCTGCTCGCGCTGCTGTTTATTCACTAAGGAATATTGCTATGCGTAAACGCTTGTTGCCCCTGGCCGCGCTATTCAGCGCACCGGCTTTTGCCGCCAGCCTGGACATTGCGGTTGAAATCCCGCGTCTGCAGGTGGCCGAGTACCACCGCCCTTATGTCGCCATTTGGGTTGAACGCCCCGACCAGAGCCACGTGGCCAATTTGGCCGTTTGGTATGACGGCAAGATGGCCAACAAAGAAGGCGAAAAATGGCTCAAGGACATGCGCCAGTGGTGGCGCCGCAGCGGTCGCAGCCTGGATATGCCGGTGGACGGCATCAGCGGCGCAACCAAGGCAGCCGGCCAGCATAGCTTGAGCTTCAGCGAGCAAGCCCCCGCATTCAAAGATCTACCCCCCGGCGAGTACCGCGTGGTGGTTGAAGCCGTACGGGAAGTCGGTGGCCGCGAACTGCTGCGTGTGCCCTTCCAATGGCCAATCCAGCAAGCCGCCAGCACCAGCGTCCAGGGCACCAGCGAACTGAGTGCCGTTAGCCTGAAACTCAAACCCTGACTAAGGAAGTTTTCATGACCCCGATGATCAAATGGACCGCCCTGGCGCTGGCCATCTGCCTGCCGCTTTCCGCCCAGGCGCACCGTGCCTGGATGCTGCCTTCGGCAACCGTACTGTCCGGTGAAGACCCGTGGATCACCGTCGATGCCGCCGTCTCCAATGACCTGTTTTACTTCGAGCATTTCCCGCTGCAGCTGGAAGGTATCGGCAAGCCTTTGCAACTGGCTCCGCGTGGCCAGCAAGACCAAGCAGCAGCAGCCAAACCCGCTCAGCCGGGCCCGAAAGCCGCTAAACCGCCGATGCGCCGCCCGGCCAGCAAGCTGCAAATCCTGACGCCTGACGGCAGCGCAGGCACCGCCGAGTTCGGCAATGTCGGCCGCTACCGCAGCACCTTCGATGTGCACCTGACGCAGAAAGGCACCTACAAACTGGCAGTGGCCAACAGCGGCCTGGCCGCACGCTGGAAGGATGGCGAGCAGAGCCAGCGCTGGATGGGCAAGGCCGAAGACTTCGCCGCCCAGGTACCGGCCAACGCCAAAGACCTGAAGGTCAGCCAGAGCAGCAGCCGCATGGAAGTGTTCGTCACCTCCGGCCAGCCGACCAACAGTGTGCTGAAAACCACCGGGCAAGGCCTGGAGCTAGCGCCGATCACCCACCCTAACGACCTGTTCGCCGGTGAAGAGGCTAAATTCGTCCTGCTTCTCGACGGCAAGCCGGCCGCAGATGTGGACGTCAGCGTGATCCCCGGTGGTAACCGCTACCGCGATCAGAGTGGCGAGATCACCCTCAAAACCGACGCCAAAGGGGCCTTCAGCATCACCTGGCCAACGGCTGGCATGTATTGGCTGGAAGCCGAGATGACCACCCAGGACGGGGTAAAGGCGCCGGCCACCGAGCGCCGCGCGGTGTACAGCACCACCCTGGAAGTACTGCCGCAATAAGCGCGTGCGAAACAGGCCAGTTGCTGGCCTGTTCCTTCGGCACAAGCCGTTCGCTGAGCGGCTTGTGCCGAGGGTCATGCATCGCCTATTGAGCGCGCCGCTAATGCAGCAGCGCAGCCGCCCGGCTGCCGGCCGATCACCCGCCCCAGCAAAACCGCTCCTTGGACGTTACCAAATGCTCCGCCCGACTGTTCTGCGCTACTGGCCGCTTGTCGCCGGCCTGCTCCTGGCTTGGCTGCTGCCGTGGCTACAACCGCCGCGTGAGATTTGCGCGGGCCTGATTACCCTGGCTTATCTGGGTTTCTGCGCACAGTGCGGCTACCGCCAGCGGCCTCACGCCGTCGCCGAGCCTATAAATCAGGGCGTACGGGTTGCCTACGCCAGCCAAAGCGGCCAAGCGCAAACCCTGGCCGAACGCAGTGCCACGCAGCTGCGCGAAGCCGGCACCCCGGCTCACGCCATCGGCCTCGCGCACCTGCGCCCAGAGCACCTGCAGGGCCGCATGCTGTTGGTCCTGAGCACCTATGGCGAAGGCGAAGCGCCGGATAACGGCGTGCGCTTCGAGCGTCTGCTGCAAGACCCGCACCTCGACCTCAGCTCACTGGACTATGCTGTACTGGCCTTGGGTGACCGCGACTATCAACACTTTTGCGGCTTCGGTGAACGGATTGATCGCCTGCTGCACCAGCGCCACGCCAACCGCTTGTTTGATCGCTTAGACGTGGACAAAGCCGATGCCGGCACATTGCGCCACTGGCAACAACAACTCGGCCACCTGGCGGGTGGCCATAACTTTAGCGATTGGCAGCCGGCGCAGTTTAGCGAGTGGCAACTCAGCCACCGCGCCTGCCTAAACCCCACAAGCGCTGCCGCGCCGCTGTATGAACTGACGCTTACGGCGGCGTGCGAACAACACTGGCGGGCGGGCGATATTGCCGAAGTGGGGCCGCGCCACCCACTCGAACGGGTGCAGCAATGGCTACAAGCTCTGGCGCTGAATCCTGCCCACATCCTGGCCGATGCGCGCCGCCTGGATGAAGCCCTGAGCCACCATCAGCTGCCCAGCGAACACACCGCCTTGCAGGGGCTGAGCGGCGAACAGCTGCTGACGCAACTGCCACGACTGGCACACCGCGAATACTCCATCGCCTCGACGCCCCGCGACGGCGCTCTGCAACTGCTGGTTCGGCAGGCGTACAGCAAAGACGGGCAACTTGGCATCAGCTCCGGCTGGCTCTGCTGTTACGCCGAGCAGGGCCAGAACATCGCCTTGCGTATTCGCGCCAATCCCTCGTTCCACGGCCCTTCGGCCCACACGCCGCTGATCCTGATCGGCAATGGCAGTGGTCTGGCCGGTTTACGCAGCCATCTACGTGAGCGCGCCCTGACGCCCGGCGGCCGCAACTGGCTGCTGTTTGGCGAACGCAACCGCGCGCACGACTTCCTCTACCAGGACGAATTACAGACCTGGCAGCAAAATGGTCACCTAGAGCGCCTGGACCTGGCGTTCTCCCGCGATCACGCGTCGAAACGCTACGTTCAGCACCTGCTACGCGAGGCGGCCGATGAGTTGCAGCAATGGCTGGCCAGCGGCGCGGCCATCTATGTCTGCGGCAGCCTCGAAGGCATGGGGCGCGAGGTGCATCAGGTGCTGCTCGACCTGCTCGGCGACCCGGCGCTGGAGCAGCTCACCGAACAGGGTCGCTACCGGCGGGATCTGTATTGAGCCAAGCGCTTAGCGCCGGGCATTGTTTGCCGGCGCAGGTGACACCAGCGCCCACCCGTTTTTAGCGCACGCCTAGCCGCCCCATGTGAGCACTGGAAACACCCACACACTCACAGCCGTAACCGCCCCACGCCAGGTAAACCGCTAACCCGCACTGGTCGCGCTCACTGCGCCGTCATCAGGCAATCCGGCGGACGCCTCACCCCCAGCGGCCAATCATCATGACCGCCAAGAAAATCATCAGCCAAACAAAAGGCCGCCCTGCAAACAGGGCGGCCTCGGTTAACGCTCAGCGCAATTAGAAATGCACGTTGGTACTCAGCAAGGCGGTCCGCCCAGCAGCCTGGTTGGCAAAGTGGGTATAGGCCTTGTCGTAGTAGACCTCATCGGTCAGGTTCTGCACGTTGAGTTGCAGGTCGACGTTTTTGCTTAGCTTGTAGCTCGCCATTGCGTCGTAGCGCACATAAGAATCCAGCACCACCGAGTTCGCCGCGTTGCCGAACACTTCATCCATATAGAATGCGCCGCCGCCCACGGTGAACTTGTCAGTCACATCGTACGTTGTCCACAGGGTGAAGCTGTGGTTCGGCGTATTGGTCAGCTGATTACCCTGATTGGGGTTTCCCCCGGGTGCCACTGTCGCGCCACGCCCCGCCGACGCCTTGCCTGGGTCAACCAGCTCACTGTCGAGATAGCTATAACCGGCGAACACTTGCCATTTGTCGGTGATCTGGCCGCTGGCGCTCAACTCTAGGCCGTCGACACGTGTCTCACCGGCGTTTTCATAGGTGTTGTCCGCCACCAGCACTCGCGCATTGGTCTTCTCGGTCCGGAAGATGGCGGCGGTCAGCGACAACCGATTAGCCAGCAGATCCCACTTGGTGCCGATCTCGTAGTTGCGCGTTTCTTCCGGCTGCAGGTCACTGGAAACCAGCGGTGCCGAGGTGGATGTCAACGCATTGCCTTCCTGCCCTTCACCCAGCATCGAGCCCGGCGGTGTAGCCGAAGTGGCGTAGGACACATAGATGCTGCCGTTGTCGGCAGGCTTGAACACTAAGCCCAACTGGCCGGTGACGAACTCGCTGGTGTCTTCGCCTTTGCTGGTGGTGACACCGTCCGCATCATAGCTTTTTGAGTCGGTGGCGAAGTGGTCGTACCGCAGCCCCGCGTTCACTAGCCACTGCGGGTCCAACTCAAGGGTGTCGAAGAAATACAGCGCGCGCGTGCGGCTGGAGGTGTCGGTACCGGCATAGTTACGGCTGACGCTACCGGCCCAAGGGTCATCAGGGTTCGGGTTACTCAGCGAGGTGCAGTTGTAACCGCTAGGAGCACCGATGATCGTCGGCCGGCAGTTGTTGCTGGACGCGCCACCTGTCGCCGGTGTGGTATCGGTGTTGACCGAGTAAGAGGATCGTTTACTGACTTCTCGGCTCAATTCAATCCCGGTGGAGAAGTTGTTCTTAAAGCCGCCAAGGTAAAACTCACCGAACAAGTCGGTCTGGTTGGTGGTCGTCGCCGTGTTGCTCACACGACTGTTGATCCGCCGCCACACCGTGCCATTGGCCACGTTGCCTTTGCTGTCATCCGGCTGGGTAAGGATGTAATCCTGCATGCTGTTGCCGTGGCGCAGGGTGTTTTTCAGGGTCAGCGCATCGTTCAGGTCGTGCTCGACCGCCATCGTAAAGGTGTCGGTGCGGGTTTTACGGAAGTCGCGATCGGTCAGGCCATAGAAGTTACTGCTATCGCCGCCATCAACAGGCTTATCCGGATTGGCCGATGAACGCGCAGTGCCTCCCGAATTCATGCTGAACGGGATCCCCGAGTCCGGCAGATCGTTGCTTTCCATGTGGTAAAAATCGAGGTTGAGGCGGGTCGAGGTGCCCATGCCAAATGCCAGCGACGGGGCGATCCCCCAGCGGTCGTAATTAACCTTGTCGCGCCCCGCCACATTGCTTTCGTGGCTCATCAGATTGAGGCGGCCGGCAGCGCTGTCGCTGAACTGGTAATTGCCATCCAGGGTGTAACGCTGGGTCTGGTCGGAGCCCCAGGTGAAGCCGCCGTCGAAGGAATTGCCCGCATGAGCTTTTTTGCTGACCAGGTTGATGCTGCCGCCCGCCGCACCACGCCCGCCAATGGCAGAGTTCGGGCCCTTGGCCACCTCAATCGATTCAACCGCAAAAATCTCACGGCTTTGTGAAGCGGTATCCCGCACGCCGTCCAGGTAGGTGCTGTCTTGCGAGTCGAAGCCACGGATAAACGGTCGGTCGCCCTGTGGGTTACCGCCCTCGCCCGCGCCCATGGTGATGCCTGGCACGGTTCGCAGCGCGTCTTGCAGGCTGAGGGCGTTGGTGTCTTTAAGCACTTGCTGCGGCACCACGGTGACTGAGCGCGGCGTGTCTACCAGCGGCGCGGTGTACTTGCTCGACTGTACCCGCTCAACCTGATAGCTGGTTTCGTCAATCGTCTGCCCCACCACATTTACCGCGTCGAGCACCAAGGCTTCGCCCTTTGGCTCTTCAGCCTGTGCCTGTTGGGTCGCGGATAAGCCGGAAAGCGCCACGCCGACGGCAGTAACGAGAAAGCGCGGGGTAAATGTCGATTGATCGGTAGTCGTGCAAGACATCAAGTGTTCTCCACCCAGAGATAGTTGTTAGCGGGGCGGAAATTAGACTAAACGATAAGCAATATCAATTAGATTATGAATAACTCTGAAACATTCCGAAAAGCCCTGTTACATCTCATCGAGAATGCCTATCATTGGCAATAATTCTCAATCAGCGGTTTTTACCATGCTTCTTCACATCCCCAGCGTGTTCAGCCAAGAGGATGTCGCCACCATCCGCGCAGCGCTTGAGCAAGCCGAGTGGGCCGATGGCAAAGCCACGGCGGGTTATCAGTCAGCCAAAGCCAAGCACAACCTGCAGCTCGCTGAAGACCACCCACTCGCCCGGCAGATTGGCGAAGCCATGCTCCAGCGCCTGTGGAGTAACCCGCTGTTTATGTCGGCGGCCCTGCCGCATAAGGTGTTTCCACCGCTCTTCAATTGCTACACCGGGGGCGGCAATTTCGATTTCCACATCGACAACGCCATACGCCAGGTCCGTAACAGCGCGGAACGGGTGCGCACCGATATCTCCTCTACCTTGTTTTTTAGCGACCCCGCCTCGTACGACGGTGGCGAGCTGGTGATCGAGGACACCTACGGCACCCAGCGGGTCAAGTTTGCGGCGGGCGACTTGGTGCTCTACCCGGCGACCAGCCTGCACAAGGTCGAGCCCGTCACCCGTGGCAGCCGCCTGGCGGCATTTTTCTGGACCCAAAGCCTGGTTCGCGACGACGGCCAGCGCCGCCTGCTATTTGATATGGACCAAGCGATCCAGCAACTGACCCGTGACGTACCGGAGCACCCGGCGCTGATTCAGCTCACCGGGAATTACCACAACCTGCTGCGCCGCTGGGCCGACCTGTAAGCGTATGGCCACCCTGCGCAGCACTGCCGCCATCACCACCGCAGAATTGACCCAGATGCTATCCGGCACGCCCAGTCAGCGCGCACGGGCGATAGTCGCCGCCGCCGGCACTGGCCATCCCGACGCTCAGGTGATGCTCGGACAGATTCTGCTGCAAGGCCACGGGATTGAACGCGACGCAGCGCTGGCATTGGTCTGGTTTCGGATCGCCGCCGCGCAACAGAATGCCATGGCGCACAACATGCTCGGCCGCTGTCATGAACACGGCTGGGCTGTGCCCGCCGACCCAACGCTGGCCGCCGAGCATTACCAACACGCGGCCGACCAAGCTCTGGATTGGGGCTTGTACAACCTGGCCAACCTGCTCGCCACCGGACGCGGGGTAAAGCAGGACCTCGACCGCGCCTTCCGCCTCTACCTGCAAGCAGCCCAGGCCGGGCACGCCAAGTCGATGAACCTGGCCGGACGTTGCTACGAGGATGGCTTGGGCGTCGCGGCGGATGCCCGCAAGGCGCTTTACTGGTACCAGTGCGCAGCCGCCGCAGGCGACTTCCGCGGCCAGTACAGCCTGGCCGCCGTGCTGGCTGCGCAGGGACAAACAGCAGACGCCGAACAGTGGCTCCGGCAAGCACTGACCAGCGGCAACCTGAACTTTTTACGCAGCACCCGCGCCGCCCTGCTGCAAGCCGCGCAACCGAGCATTCGCGCACTGGCCATCGACTATCATCGCCGGGCCGCCGAGCTGGGCAGCCCGGACGACCAAGCCTGCTACGCGGCGCTGACCACCTGAAGCGGCCGAGTTAGCCCAGCACCAGCACTCAGACTCAGGCCGACTCCACAGCCTCGTCAACCGCACCGGCATAGTCATGGCTGAGGAAGTGCTCGAGCGAGTCATCGAGAATATCTAGCCAAGGCGCGGGTAGCTCGGGGGCCGCAGTGCCGGTCACGGTCGAGGTGTAGCACTGGTTGCGATAGCCCATGATGTCGACCTTCTTGTCCTGCTTCCAGCGCTTGAACAACTCGCCCTGGGCCTCGACGGCAAAA
Source organism: Pseudomonas sp. MIL19 (assembly GCF_028680365.1). Lineage (NCBI taxonomy): Bacteria > Pseudomonadati > Pseudomonadota > Gammaproteobacteria > Pseudomonadales > Pseudomonadaceae > Pseudomonas > Pseudomonas sp. MIL19. Next base: position 150,116 of record NZ_JAPPVG010000007.1, read on the forward strand.
TCGGGATAGTCGGTCGGCTGCAGCAGATCGCGCACATAAGCGGCCTGGAAATCGATTTCAGCACTGGCGTTAGCCAAGGCTTCTTCGCGGCCCAGCCAGTCTTGCATGTCCGCCTGCATGGTCGGAGCATCCGGCAAGGGGATCCGCCCCAGCATGACATCACGGGCGTACCACGCCTGGGCATCGAACATGTTGAAGGTGAAGTACTGATCCTGCATGCCGAGGTAGATCAACCGCGGGTTGCTCTCCCAGAAGATGCCCTTGTACAGGCTCTGCGGGTAAAGCCGGTTGTGCGTCTGCAGGCGCAAGTCATCCGGTAGGAACGGGAAACTGTGCTGGTAGCCGGTGCACAGAATGATCGCATCCACCACTTTGCTGCTGCCGTCACTGAAATGCGCCACGTTGCCGTCCAGGCGCTCCAGCAGCGGCACTTCGGTAATACCGGCCGGCCAGTCGTAACCCAATGGCCTGGAGCGGTAGCTGAAGGTCACCGACTTGGCGCCGTACTTGTGGCATTGAGTGCCAATGTCTTCGGCGGAGTAACTGCTGCCGACCAGCAGCAAATCTTTGTCCTTGAATTCCAGCGCATCGCGGAAGTCATGGGCATGCAGAACCCGCCCCGGGAAGCGCTCGACACCAGGGAAATAAGGCACGTTTGGCGTGGAGAAATGCCCGGTCGCCACCACCACAAAATCGAATTCCTCGGTGTGCAGCTGATCCGTTTGGTGGTCCATCACCGTGACGCTGAAGCGCTGCGTATGTTCGTCAAAGCTGACCCAACGCACGGCCGTTTCAAAGCGGATGAATTTGCGCACGTCTTTGCGCTCAATGCGCCCCATCACGTAATTCTTCAGCACTTCACGCGGCGGGTAGGAGGGAATGGCACGGCCAAAGTGCTCGTCAAAGGAGTAGTCGGCAAACTCCAAACACTCCTTCGGGCCGTTGGACCAGAGGTAACGATACATGCTGCCGTGAACCGGTTCACCGTGTTTATCCAGGCCGGTACGCCAGGTGTAATTCCACATGCCGCCGAGGTCACTCTGCTTCTCGAAGCAGACGATTTCGGGCATTTCTTCATGCGCGGCAAGTTGGGCGGAAACAAAGGATCGAAGTTGTGCGAGCCCGCTGGGGCCGGCCCCAAGAATAGCGATTTTCAGGGACAAACCTATCTCCTCTCAAATTGAATGGCCTTTTCACCCTAACGCGCGCGGCGCGCAACCATCAAGGCGTGTTCCCTGAACTTGATTCACGATGACTGCGTTTTCAGCGCAAAGCCGCGTAACCGCCAAACGGCGTATAGGCCCGCCTCATCGGCCATTCCAGGCCAAAGTACAGCGCCGACAAACAATGAAATATATTCATACAAATTGACATTGGAACGCCCCAAATCACAGCCCGCCCCACCGCGTTGAAGAGCGCCTAAGCCAGTTGAAACCACCTGCCGCGGACTGTTCCAGAATCGGGTAGGAGGCGGCCTCACGGCCGCCGTCCTCCCACACCACCGTGCGTACGGTTCCGTACACGGCGGTTCAGGC
>NZ_JAPPVG010000008.1:0-135712 GCF_028680365.1 Pseudomonas sp. MIL19
CAGGAAGCCTTGGCTATGCGGCATGATGCTCCGGCTTCAATTCAATAACCGTGTTGCACTCAGCTCCTGCAACCGCCCAGGCATTAATGCACGCGCTGATCGTTGGAGTGCCTCGACACCGGCGCAGCCCGCATCGGCTGAAGTCGACAAAAACAATATAACGCCATCAAATCAGCCATAGAAAAGGTAGCCCCACCCGACGCTGTTTATTGCAGTGCGCTGAACATTATCTAGATTATTACCCGTACGCTTTCCGTTAAAAACTCAAGGCCATACTGCATACATAAAGTGCGCCTTCACACAGGGCGCCTACTGCGTAAAAAGCAATCGAGCAATAAAGGCTCGCACGGCACTAAAACAGCCCCTCTATCACCGTGAAAAACTAAAATACATTGCATTCGCAGAACTGGCAGCAGGCTGCCGAGCCCGCCAGGCGGCAGGCTTGCTTATATTCCTAGATGCATTATGGTAGCGCCCATAGGTTGCTGGCTGACAATAAAGCAATCTGTTTACTGCGCCGTTAAATAACCACTTATCTACCGACAAAAACGCCAAGAACGTCTAACTTCTTGCGTTGCATCGGCAATAGCTGATGAGTCATTAAATCTTAGACACAAGAAATATTATTAACCCAGAAACCTCACCAAACACCGAAGCCCGCCTATTTAACCCATTAATAAACACCCATAGCCGTCTGTTTATTTATCCGGTTTAATCCGGACTTGTTGCGTCTAGGAGACACCATGACGTTGCATACACGCAAAGCCCTGTTAAAAAACGCCCGCGTCTGTTTGATTGGTCCACGTGACCTGACGGCGCTAATCGGCAAACTTGAGCGTATCGAGCGCTTACGCTCGAGCGGCCACCTGGCTCAGGTAGCCAGCATCGGTAGCACGCTCAAGCTACTCGACCTTGAGGCCGACAGCATGGCCGAACTGACTTTGGTGGCAAACAGCCAAAGCAGCCCAGATATCCATGAAGTTTCAATCTTTTCGCCACTCGGCAGCGCGCTACTTGGCGCGGTATCAGGCGAGGTCATTTCCTTGCAAAACTTCGCAAGAGGCTGTCGCTACTTGGTAATCAGCGTGGCGGACGCAGACGCAGAGACCGACTAACCAGCCCCTCTGCGCTCCGCCTCGCAGACACTGCAGCTCGTTTCAGCGGCCATCCGGCTTATCGCTTGGCCGCTGCTCAGGCGCTATCGGCTGATAGGGACGCACCTGCCAAGCGCGCGCACTCGGGCGCGGAAACAGTCGAGCAATCTGCACGGCCAAATGCGCACCAAGCCGCGCATCCTCACGCAGCCCAACATAGCCGCTCACCGTGCATACCACAGGCGAAAAAAGCCTATAGCCACTAGCAGTGCGACCTGCCCCAGCGCCGCACACAAACTCAAGAACGATTGCACCACACGACTCTGGGCGGCGTTGACCAGCCCAGTTAGACCTTCCCAGAACGCCTCCGGCAACAGCAGCAGGCTCAACTGCGCCAGCGGTTGGCCGGTTAGCTGCAGGCCTTTGATCAGGTCAAACTGACCACAGAACATCAACCCCAATAGCCCCCCTATGGCCACTGCCAGGCCCAGGGTGAAACAGGCGGAAAACTGAATGAATAAGCGCATTGTGTTTATCTCTCCAAGGCGGGCGCAGCCTGAGCGGCGCCCTGGCTAAGTCAAAGGCTGCTGGCCGGACCCGCTTTACCCACGCCGTACCAGTCGAGTTTGCGCGTCAGCACCATCACCCCGGTCAGCACAGCAAACACCAGGAGCGAGCCCATCAGCAGGGCGTAATCCTCAGCCCCAAGCAGACCGAACAACATGCCGTAGAGCAGCGCCAACAAGGCGCCGAAACCCGCGCCGCGCAGGACGCTGTGCAACACGTAGCTGACGTAGAAACCAATCAGCAGCACACAGGCCGTCGCAGCAATGCCATAGGCCAAGGCAAAACTCAGGTGTTCAGAGAGCGACAACAGCAGCAGGTAAAACAGCGCCAGCGACATGCCCACCAGGGCGTATTGCACCGGGTGCACGGCCATGCGCTTGAGCACTTCAAAGAGGAAGAACACGGCGAAAGTCAGGCCGATAAACAGCAGCGCATATTTGATTGCCCGTTCGGTTTTCAGGTACTGGTCCACCGGGTCGACAAAACTCACGCCAAAGTGGCGAGTGGTCAACGCCTTGCAGCTGTCGCCCCGCACACAATCGGCCAACGCCTCTTCCAGGTTGGTGGCAAAGAAACTGGTCTGCCACTGTGCCTGGAAACCCTTGGCCGTGACTTCTCGGCTGCTCGGCAGGTATTCACCGATAAAGCTCGGATGCGGCCAGCTCGAGGTCAACTCAACCCGGCTATCACGGCCCACCGGGGTGATGCTCAGTTGCTCGGTGCCCTGCAGTTTCAGGTCAAAGGCAAACTCCAAGCTTTGCCCGCCTTGGATATTCAGCGCCGGCAACGGCGCATGCACACCCGCGCCGAAACGCTCATCGGCACTGCCAGGGGCAAAGCTCAGGTTTATCCCGTTGAAGCGCAATTGCAGGTCATTACTGATACCGCGAATGTCGCTGATGCCGACCGAGAGGAATGGCCGGTCGAACTGGTACAGCCCCAGATCGTCCCCCAAGCCAAGCCGAACCGGCAGCTTGAAGGCGCCACTGATCTGGTTGTCGCTGCGGTACAGCAAAGCCTTGTAGATGCCACGCGCACGCTCTTCGGTGCTGACCGTACCGTTGAGTACAAAACGCTCCGGCAGGAAGTACAAGCGGCCTCGACTCTTCTGCTCTTCCAGGTAGCGCTCGCCGGTCTTGGCGTGGGTTTTCCACTGGTTCCAGACCTTGGTGTAAGGCATGACCAGAATTGGCCCGGTGAGCTGTTGGCGATAACTGGAACTGCGGGCGATATCCTGCAACACCTGAGCCCGCTGCTGCTGCCGCTCGCCCACTAGCCCACCGATCATCAGCAACGGTATCAGCAACAACAGGATCAATAAGGCGATAGCGCCCAACTTGAAACCCAGAATACGGTTCATGGTGCAACTCTCCGCTACGGTTTAGGTAGGCAGAGTCTGGGCAGCGCAAGTGGGGGTTTTATGGCGGGAAGATGGAGAGTGTGTGGAGAGTCGCTGCAAACGGCCAAGCACCGCGCGCCGGTAAGTTGAACGGAGCCGCCCTGGTAAACCGGGGCGGTTTAGCCCTTAAAAACTCAAGTTAAAATTACCCGTGCCGAATATGCCGACTAAGCCGACCACAATCAGATAGATCGCCACGATGTAATTCAGCAAGCGCGGTACCACAAGGATCAAAATACCGGCGATAAGCGAAAGCAGCGGAGTAAGGGCTAGGGTCATGATCGTTACCTGAGGGTTATTGAACCGCCAGTATGCGCGCCACGCCCAGACCGCACAGCACTATCTACGCGCACGCGTTGGCGCTTACCCAATGGGTCAAGACAGGCTGCGCAGCCGCTGCAATGGCCCTACTCACCGCGGATATATTGCTCCAGCTGCTGAATCAGGCTGGCTTGTTCGGCGATGGTGGTTTTGACCAAGTCACCAATCGACAGCAGGCCGATAAGTTCGCCTTCAGCCAATACCGGCAAGTGGCGTAAATGGCGGTCAGTCATCAGCTGCATGCAATGCTGCGAGGTGTCGCGCGGGCTCACCGTTAAGACATCTGCTGTCATAATTTCGCTGATCGAAATGTCGCCTGCAGAGCGCTCCAGCAGCACCACTTTACGCGCGTAGTCACGTTCGCTGACGATGCCGGCCAGGCGGCCCTTGTCCAACACCACCAGCGCACCGATGCCTTTTTCGGCCATCAGCTTGATCGCTTCGAGTACCGAAGTGGTCGGGGTGACGCTATAAACCGCGGCCTGCGGCTTGGCACGGAGTATCTCGGCGACTGTGATCATGCAGTGGCTCCTGCTCAGTTTCTTCTTAGACAGTAAGGATAGTGCGCGGACTGGCCCTCGTCGCCAACCCAACGACTCGATCAGAGCATCTGCCCGAACTCAACGCAACCTGCAAACGCAGTACCAAGCGAACCGCTCACTCACCCAGGAAACGCGGTAATCGCAGGCACACCTCGACGCCGCCTTGCGCATTACAGATCTGCAAGGCGCCGCCGTGCAGTTGCATCACCTCCTCGACAAAGTTCAGCCCCAAGCCGGTGCTCTTGCGCCCGCTATTGGGGCGCGGCAGCGAATAGAACCGTTCGCTCAGGCGCGTTAAGGCGTAGTCGGGAATGGGCGAGCTCTGGTTGAACAAGCGCACTTCAACCTGCTCACCACGCGCCTGTGCACTAAAGCGAATCAGGCCGCCAGGGGGCGTGAAGTCCAGGGCGTTATCCAGCAGATTGGCCAACGCCTGACGCAGCAGAAACGCCTCACCGCAGACACTGAGCGCAGGCTCAATCAGGTTCTCAACTTGTAAGTCGCCGGCCTCGATGCGCGCCATCTGCGCCTGCAATAACGCGTCGATCAATGGCCGCAGCGGCACTTCCACCTGCTCTTCCAAGCCTTGACGTTGCTCGACCTGAGCCAGGTGCAGCAGGCGCTCAATCAGTTGCTGCATGCGCGCGCTTTCCTGCTCGATATTGGCCACGAAGCGCTGGTGTTGTGCAGCCGGCATTTCGCCGTCGAGTAATTCCGCCGCGCCGCGAATTGCTGCCAAGGGGCTTTTCAGTTCGTGGGTCAGCGTGTGCACGTAGCGCTCGACATAGGCCTTGCCTTCCAGCTCGGTGCGCATGTGTTCGATCGCCTCGGCCAGTTGCGCCAGTTCGCCACCGCGCACGCTGGGCAACTCTGCACGCTGCCCTGCGCTAACCGCCTGGGCGTAGTGGGTGAGCTTGCGCAGCGCGGCGCTGAGCCACCAGGACAGCAACGCACCAATCAACAAACCGAGCACGATCAGCCCACCGCCGAGCCAGGCCAGGCGTTGCTCGGAACGCTCGATATAGGGCTGTAGGGTGCGATTGGGTTTGGCCACCGAGACCACGCCGATAATCTGCGCGCCATCCATGATTGGCGCCGCCACGTACATCACCGAAGAATCGGGATCGCTTGGGTCTTCCTTGGTTGAACGCGCACCGTATTCACCGCGCAGAGTCAGCAGCACATCGTTCCAACGCGAATAATCCTGGCCCACCGCAGCGCCCGATGAGTCGAGCAACACAACGCCCTTGGCGTCGGTTACATAGATGCGGTGGTTAACCTGGGTTTTCTCCACACCCCAGATCTGCGCGCGCGGCTGACGTTGACCGTAGGCCTGTAGCACCTGCGGTAAACGGCTCTGTTGCAGGCGGCCGGCTTTGACCTCATCGCGCAGAATCTCCGCCAACAGGTTGGCGGTATCGACCAAGGTTTCCTCGGTGGACTGACGCACGCCGGGGCGGATTTCATCCATCACCGTGCTCAGGACAAACCAGCCGGCCAGGCCGACAAACAGGAAGTACACCAGAAAGATGCGAATCCCCAAGGACATCAGGCGTGCCTCGGTGAGTAGCTGTAACCCAGTCCGCGATGAGTCTGGATCGGCTCGGCATCAGCGCTCACCTGGCGCAGCTTGGCGCGCAGGCTTTTGATATGGCTGTCGATGCTGCGCTCGTAGCCGGCATCGGCGGCGACACCCAGACCATCAAGCAGTTGCTCGCGGGAAAACACCCGTTCGGGCTGGGCCAGCAGGCTTTGCAGTAGACGGAACTCATGACGGGTCAGGCTGAGTAATTGGCGGTGGTAGTGAATCTGCACCCGCTCGCTGTCGAGCTGGAACGGCCCGTCGACCGGGCTCGCTACGGGCATCTCACGCGGCGCCATACGCTTGAGGATGGCTTTGACCCGCGCCGCCACTTCACGCGGACTAAAGGGCTTGACCACGTAATCGTCAGCACCTATTTCCAGGCCCACCACACGGTCGATCTCCTCGCTGCGCGCGGTGAGAAAAATCACCGGCACCTCAGAGAACCGCCGTAGGCGCTTGCAGGCTTCAAAGCCGCTGATATCCGGCAGGCCAACATCGAGAATCAATAGATCCGCCGGATTGCGCTGCTGTTCGGCCAGAGCCTGCTCGGCCAGGCTTAGCCAGGTGGTGGTAAAGCCTTCGTTCTGCAGAGCGAAGATCAGGGTGTCGGCGATCGCAGCTTCGTCTTCGACAATCAGAATGTGCGGCATGGCGTCCTGCTCGTGGCAACTCGGCGAGGAGCCTGCGACAGCCAGCCGATAGCGTCAAGGTCGGGCGCGGAGCCGGTGGACAAGCTGCGCATTGTCCACCCTACACCGGCCTGGCCTTAATCGAGCTTGAAGCGCGCCGTGTTCTGCGCCAGCACCTGACTCCCCTGGCGCAGCTCTTCGGCCGCGTGACTCACCGCCTGCGCGCCTTCAAGCAAGGCACTGGCGGCCTGATCGACCTGCTGAATATTGCCACTGACTTCATCGGCCGTAGCGGCCTGCTGCTCGGCAGCCGTGGCGATTTGTGCCAGGCGGTCGGTCACCAACTGCACCGACTCGACAATCGCACTCAAGTCTTCGCCCATGGTCAGCACGCTGCCCACATCCCCTTCGGCCTGACGTACAGCCTCTTCCATCTGGGTGACTGACTGACCGACCACGCGGTGCAGGTTGGCTACCGTCTCGGCAATTTCCGCGGTGGAGTTTTGCGTGCGCTGCGACAGCGAACGCACCTCATCAGCGACCACCGCAAAACCGCGCCCCTGCTCACCGGCACGCGCGGCTTCAATGGCAGCATTGAGCGCCAGCAGGTTGGTTTGCTCGGCAATGCCCTTGATCACATCAACCACTCGGGTGATCTGTTCAGTCTGCGTGCGTAGTTGCTGCAAGGTGGTGGCGCTTTCACCCAGACGGCTACTGAGTATGCGCATGCTCTGGCTGGTGCGGGTGCTGCGCTGGTTACTTTGGCTGGCAATCTCACGGGTTTGATTGGCCTCCACCGCGGCTTGCTCGCAACTCTGTGCCACGCTTTGTGCGGTGGCGGCCATTTGTGTGGCGGCGGCGGCAATCTGGCTCATTTGCGCCTGCTGCTGCTCGACCGACGCCAGCGCATTGCGCGCTTCGCCATTGAGCACCTGCACCGTACCGCCTAACTGTTGGCTCTGCTGGTCAACCCCCTGCATGGAGCCACGTAACTGCTCGACAGCCGCATTCAGGGCCATGGCGATACTGGCCAGGTCATCCGCGCCGTGCACCTGCATGCGCACACGCAGATCGCCGTCACGCAGCCCCTCTGCAGCCTGGATGATGCCGGCCGTGCTGCGACGGATAGAGGCATTCAGGCAGAACAACACATACAGCGCCAGCACACTCAGCAGACTGAATACACCGACAACCTCAAGCATGGCGACCTGAGCCTTCTGCCGGTAATAACCGAGGCTGCCAGCAAACTGCTGGTACAGCGCGGCCTGCAAACCGAGCAGCTGACCCTGCAGGGTTTCAATGCGCTGCACGAACTGCTCGGGGGTCAGGGCCATCGGGCTGGCTTCGAACATGTCGCGATCGATACCCGCGAGGAAGGCCTCATAGCCCTGCAACGCTTCATCACAAGGACCTTGCAACTGCTGCATTGCGCGCGGCGCTTCGAGGCCAAGGGTCGATTGCGCCTTGAGTAGCTGACTGCGCGACTCATCCAGGCTGCGCCGCAGGTCGCGGATCAGTACGCGACTCTGCAGGGTGAAATGCTGCGACACCACCGCGCCATACCCCTGGCTGGCAAAACTGCCCAATTGCTCAAGCAGGCGCGGCAAGGTGTAGGTCAACTGCTCCATCATCAGATAAGTGTCGAGATGCGGATCGAGGATCAGGCCACTGTCGGTGGCCACTTGCTCGCGCAGTGCAAGCAGCGTCAGGAGGTTCTTTTGGTAACGCTCAAGCGCATCCGGCAGGGCGAGTTTACCCAGCACATCAAGGCTCAAATCGGCCTTCCCGGCGTTGAGGGTATGCACATGCTGGCGGGCCTGGTCACTCAGTAGCGCTGACTGGAGTGGTTGCTCCAAGGCCTGCAAGGCAGTCCCGAGGTCAGCCTCACGCTCACGTAACAATGCTTCGGCGGCTTTCTCTGTGCCCTTCCAGCGCGACAGCAAGGTGCGCTGCTGAATCAACGCGTGTTGTACGCCGGCCATGACCTGCAGCGCACTACTGCCTTCGAGTTCATGGTCGATGGCGTTGAGCCGATCGAGGTTATTGCTAATGATGACCCACAGTGAAAACCCCAACGGCAGAGCAAACAACACAAACACCAGCTGAAATTTACGCGCAAAGCTGAACCGTTCCAGCAGCCGCACGCCCGGTTTGAGTACTCCAGTCATACACACCTCAACCTGTGAAGCGCGCCAACTACAAGGGCACGCCAGAGCAAAGTCTCAAGCAAGAAGCACGCCCAGGCCGCGAATCTGTGGGGGTTGATGGACACGAGCAAGGGTGAAGGGTACATAGCGCGAGCACGGCAGATTGCCGACTCAGCGCACGGGATTAATTGGCGAGACCGCTCCAGAGCTCGTCGACATGGCGAAACCCCCAGGTTTCGGCGCTCTCACGCCCGATGATTTTGTCGCGCCCGCCCAGCTTGCTCAGGTCGAGGACCTCCTGAGGAATCGGGGTTTTCGCCTTGGCCGAAAAAAATACTTTGACCTTGGGTGCGAGCAGGGATTTAGCCTGCTGCTCAATGACCACACCAATGCGCCCGCTTTCCAGGCGCACCAGCGAGCCCACCGGGTAGATGCCCACAGTTTTGACAAACGCCTGAAACACCACCGGGTCAAAGTGGCCTTTCCATTCGGCCATCTTGCGGATTGATTCAGCCGGGTCCCAGCCTTGTTTATAGGGCCGATTGGAGGTGATGGCGTCATAGACATCGCACACCGCCCCCATACGCGCATACAGGCTGATTTGTTCACCGACCAGGCGATGCGGGTAGCCGCTACCGTCCATTTTCTCGTGGTGGTGCAAGCACACGTCCAACACCAGTGCGCTGACTTGCTTACTCTCCAACAACATGCGCGAACCGGCCTCGGGGTGATCGCGCACCGTGGCAAACTCATCATCGCTAAGCTTGCCCGGTTTATTCAGCACGGCATTGGGAATCGCCATTTTGCCGATGTCATGCAGCAAGCCGGCAAGCCCGGCTTCGCGCACCTGCCCCTCGTTAAGGCCTAAATTGCGCGCCAGGGCGATCATCAGCGCACAAACGGCCACTGAGTGCATATAGGTGTATTCATCGGCGTTTTTTAGCCGCGCCAGGCTGATCAACGCATTGGGATGGCGCATGACCGATTCGGAGATTTCCTCGACCAACTCACCGGCCTGCCCAAAGTGCAGCGCCTGGCCCATGCGCGCATCGCTGAACATGCTGATAACCGCTGCTTTGGAGCGGGCGCAGAGTTTGACCGCACGCCGCACCTCGTCCTCCATCGACATTGCCAGGCTGACGACGGGTGCCTGCACAGCCGCGAGCAATTTCGCCTCGGCCTGAGCTGCCACCTCTTCAGGGCTCACGCTGGGGACGCCGGCATCGACATCCAGCCCCTTGCTGACGTCGATCCACAACTCGCCAATGCTACTGACCTTGATCCGCTGCAGGTCTTTTGCCGACTTGAGCAAAAACTTGGACTTCCAAAAGGGGTGGTCCATCCATGCGCCACAGAACTCGTGGATATACATACCGATACGCACGTCGGCCACAGCAATGCGCTTCAACATGGGTTGCCTCAGGTGAAAAAACCAATACCGCATAGACAGCGTAGATGATCACGCCGTCTGTATTGGTATGAACTTAGGCCGTCGATGGCAATAAGACATCAGTCGCGGACAAGCACCTGCCGACGGACCTGATTTATCCAAATAAACCCTAAAAAACACTACATTTACTGCTCTTTTAGCCGAATATAGCCACTCAATCACCACAAACACTTCGCGCCTTGAATGCATCCGCGCGCCCCACTCAAGGGCCAAGCCCTGCCTTGAACGCAAAACCGCACAATTCCACCTGAACAACGAGCAAAAACCGCACTCAATCGGCCGCCATTCTGAGCGACTCAACCACGACCCCGCGGCTGGTTTTTTGATTCCCTTGCCACCCACTTTTTGACTGCCGTGAGTGGCGATTTTTTGTTTTAGACTGAACAGTCAAACAACAAAAACAGCTAAAAAAGCCCTTCGTTCAAAAAAAATTACAGCTTTTTGCGATTGCCGCGCAGCCCCCTAACCACCTTACCTGCGGCCGATTCAACGACTACGCGCCACGGCTGGCGCGGCCTCCAGCCTTGCCCAAGGCAGCGAAACATCTGTTATGGTTTTTATAGGCAGTCGCTAGGCCGTCGCACTTCAGCATGCTCACTTTCGCGATTTTTCGCCGCTGATCGTTAACGATTTGCCGGTGATGATCACGCCCCGCTGAAGCCGTTCGCCATGGCGAACACGACCTGGCTGACGCTCGAACTGACAACACACCTCGTAACGAGATGTGTTTGCCCGAACCATCGGGCGGTTTTACCTGCAGAGGATATGGATCACGGTTTGCAATACGGCAAAGAACGGTTTACTCAACAGCACTCCCGCGTTTCGCCCACGGTCATTGCGTACCTGGAGCGGGGCCGCCCCCATGCCCGACGCCACCCGCGTCATCCCGCCGTGTCATCCCTCCCTGCCTTCACCCACTCAAGCCTGCCACGCTCGCCAATGTCAGCGCGCGCTGTCCGTTATTGCCTTGGCATTTGCCCCGCGCAGCTACGCAGGCCCCTTGAAGGGACACCCACTGCATGCCATCTGGAAAAATCGTTGTCGAAAATCTCTACAAGGTCTTCGGTGACAATCCACAAGACGCCATCGACCTGCTGAAACAGGGCTGGGATAAAGAGCGCATCCTCGCCGAAAAAGGCGCTGTAATCGGCGTTCGCGACGTTTCATTCAGCGTCGAAGAAGGTGAGATTTTTGTGCTGATGGGCCTCTCCGGCTCCGGCAAATCGACCTTGATTCGCCTGATCAACCGTTTGGTCGAACCCAGCGCGGGTAACGTCTTTATCGACGGCCAGAACGTCGCCAAGATGCCGCAAGCGGAGCTGGTGGAACTGCGCCGCCGCGACATGAGCATGGTCTTCCAGTCCTTCGCCCTGATGCCTTCGCTGAGCGTGCTGGATAACGCCGCCTTCGGCCTGGAAGTGGCCGGCATCGCGCGCAAGGAGCGCGAAGAGAAAGCCATGGAGGTGCTCACCCAGGTTGGCCTGAACAGCTTTGCCGACAAGTACCCGCACGAGCTGTCTGGCGGCATGCAGCAACGCGTCGGCCTGGCACGCGCCTTGGCGGTCGACCCGTCGATGATGATCATGGACGAAGCCTTCTCCGCCCTCGACCCACTCAAGCGCCGCGAGATGCAGGACCTGCTGCTGGACCTGCAGAAAGAACACCGACGCACCATCATCTTCGTCTCCCACGACATCGAGGAGGCCATGCGCATCGGCACCCGCATCGGCATCATGGAGGGCGGCAAACTGGTACAGGTCGGTACGCCACAAGAGCTGGTGGATAACCCCGCCAACGATTACGTGCGTAATTTCTTTGACACCGTCGACACCAGCCGCTACCTCACCGCCGGGCAAATCATGACCGACACGGTGCCGCTGTATGTGCACAACGGCGAAGCGCCGGATGCCGCGCAGATCTGCCAGGAACTGCAGGACCAGGATCAGCACTACGCGTTTATCGTCAATGAGAACAACGAATTCCAAGGCTCCATCAGCCTGGAAAAAATCGCCCTGATGGTCAACGGCGATGCCGTTCAACCGCTGGAGCCCGACGCCCTGCAACAGATCGAGCCGCTGTCGCATGACATGCCCCTGGAGCAGATCATTGGACGCGTGGTGGAAACCGACGGCCCAGTGCCAGTAGTCGACGAGGACGGCCAATACAGTGGCTCGATTAGCAAGGGCAGCCTTCTGAGCCGCATGCAGGGAGAATCCAATGAGTGAGAAAAAAATCGACCTGGGCACCTGGGTCAACGACGGCGTGGAATACCTGCTGGATAACTACAGCGGCGCGTTCGACAGCATTGGCGGCGTGGTCAATGGCTTCTCCGAGGCCCTGGAAAACCTGCTGATGTGGCCGCCCGCCTGGCTGCTGATCGCCCTCTTCGTCGCGCTGGGCTTGTGGCGCATCGGTGTGAAGTTCGCGGTGTTTACTGCCGTTTCCTTTGCCCTGATCGTGCTGACCGGCTTCTGGGAGCAGACCGTGGTGACCCTCGGCCTGACCTTCTCCGCCACCCTGATCAGCCTGCTGCTGGGCATTCCACTGGGCATCTGGGCCGCCAGCAGTGAGCGGGTGGCCACCACCATTCGTCCTGTGCTGGATTTCATGCAGACCATGCCGGCGTTCGTTTACCTGATCCCGGCGGCCATGCTGTTCGGTCTCGGCCGCGTGCCCGGGATCATCGCCACGGTGATCTTTGCCATGCCACCGGCGGTACGCCTGACCAACCTGGGCATCCGCCAGGTCAACAAGGAAATCGTCGAAGCCGGCCAGTCGTTCGGCTGCACCGGGCGCCAGCTGCTGTTCAAGGTCCAGCTGCCCAACGCCATGCCTTCGATCATGGCTGGGGTTAACCAGACCATCATGATGGCCCTGTCGATGGTGATCATCGCCTCAATGGTCGGCGCTGGCGGCCTGGGTAACGAGGTGCTGGCCAGTATTCAGCGCCTGGATATCGGCCTCGGCTTTGAAAGCGGCATGGCGGTGGTGCTGCTGGCGATCATCCTCGACCGCATCACAGAAAGCTTCGGCAACCCGCAAATCGCTAATCGTCCCGGCGTGTTCGCCTGGCTCAGCGCCAAGCTGCAACGCGCGTAACGCCCCCACTTTTTGCTTAAGGAGTTAGCCATGAACCCGATCAAAAGCCTTGCTGGCGTCACCCTTATCAGCTGCGCCCTGACCCAGGCCGCCTGGGCCCAAGAACCAGAAAGCTGCAAACAAGTGCGCTTCGCCGAAATCGGCTGGGCCGACATTGCCGCCACCACCGGCGTGGCCATGACCCTGACCGAAGGCCTGGGCTACCAGCCGCGCAAAATCATGGCCTCGGTGCCCATCGCCTTTACCGGCGTGAAGAAAGGCCAGATTGATGTCTTTCTCGGTTACTGGGCACCGTCCATGGATGCGGTGATCGAGCCGTTCCTCAAGGATGACGGGGTAAAAGTGTTGCCCAAAGCCAACCTCGAAGGCGCCAAGTACACCCTGGCAGTGCCGACTTACGCCGCCGAAGCCGGCCTCAAGAGCTTCCAGGATATTGCCAAGTTCAAGGACCAGCTGGGCGGCAAGATCTATGGCATCGAGCCCGGCAATGACGGCAACCTGCTGATCGAGAAAATGATCGAGGACAACCAGTACGCGCTGGGCGACTTCCGCATGGTCGAGTCCAGCGAAGCCGGCATGCTGGTGCAGGTGCAGCGCGCCGTGAAGAAGCAGCAGCCGGTGGTCTTCCTCGGCTGGGCGCCGCACCCGATGAACACCCAGTACGACCTGACCTATCTGGCGGGTGGTGACGAGGTATTCGGCCCCGATTACGGCGCCGCTAAGGTCTATACCGTCGTCTCGAAAGACTACGAGGCGCGCTGCGCCAACGTTGGCAAGCTGCTGAACAACCTGCAGTTCAGCGTCGAGATTGAAAGCCAGTTGATGGACAAGGTGCTGCAGAAAGAAGACCCAACCAAGGTCGCCAAAGACTGGATCCGCGCCAACCCACAGGCGCTCGACCAGTGGCTGCAGGGCGTAACCACCTACGACGGCAAAGACGGAGCCGCTGCGGTTAAGCAGTACCTGGCGCTCTAACCCCGCCGGGCAGGCCTCAGCGCCTGCCCACACGTCTATATGTTCGCCAACCTCACCGCTACTACTTAGCGGCTATCTGATATGGAGCACACTTCGTATGCGCACAATCAAGACTCGTTGCCTGCAAGCACTCGGCGTCGCCACCCTGGCGCTGGGCATGTCCAGCGCCAGGGCGGCCGACCCGGTCACTCTCAAAATCGGTTACGTAAACGGCTGGGACGACAGCGTAGCGACCAGCCATGTGGCCGCAGAAATCCTGCAAAGCAAGCTCGGCTACGACGTAAAACTGCTACCGGTTGAGCCTGCCATCATGTGGAACGGCCTCGCCCGCGGCGACCTCGACCTGACCCTCAGCGCCTGGTTGCCGGTCACACACGGCGAGTATTACGCCAAGGTCAAAGACAAGGTCGAAAGCCTCGGCACCAACTACGACGGCGCGAAAATCGGCCTGGTTGTGCCGAACTACGTCAAGGCCAAAAGCATTGAAGACCTGAACGCGTCAGCCGCCGACTTCGATGGCCAGATCACCGGCATCGACGCGGGTGCGGGCATCATGCGCCGCACGGAAGAAGCGATTGACGCCTACAAGCTCGACCTCAAGCTGCTGAGCAGCTCTGGCCCAGCCATGGCGTCCGCATTGGCGCGCGCCGAGAAGTCGCAAAAAGCCATTGTCGTACCAGGTTGGGTACCGCACTGGATGTTCGCCAAGTGGGACCTGCGCTTCCTCGAAGACCCGAAGAATGTCTATGGCGATGCCGAACATGTCGACACCATGGCCAACCCAGGCGTGAAGGACAAAGCCCCGCAAGCCGTCGCGTTCCTCAACAAGTTCAACTGGGACAGCGCTGAGATTGGCTCGGTCATGCTCGCCGTACGCGACGGCACCAAGCCCGCTGCGGCGGCCAAAGACTGGGTGGCCAAGCACCCAGAGCGCGTTGCTGAGTGGCTCAAGTAAGCCGCCCCGGCTGATATAAAAAAGGCGAGCGAATGGCTCGCCTTGTTCGGCCTACTCGTCGATGGCCGCCAGCCCCTTAGCGGCCTGGCGGCGCTGGAGTGTCACGGCGTGGCGCTGGCCCTCGCCCTCACGCGCGGCCCTGCCGTGAAAAAGCCGCGCCAGCGTGGCAAACTGGCCGGCCGTTTAGGCCGTGACGCCTCCATCCTTCACCCAACGACTCAAGAGGTTTACATGACCTGGACTGTCTATCTCTCCGGCGAAATTCACAGCGACTGGCGCCAGCAAATCATGTCGGGGGCCGAACAACTTGGCCTCGACATCCACTTCACCTCCGCCGTCACCGACCACGAAAGCAGCGACGCCGCCGGTGACGTGCTGGGCGCCGAAAGCCAGCCCTTCTGGCGTGACCACAAGTCTTCCAAGGTCAACGCCATCCGTACCAAAAACCTGATTGAACAGTGCGACATTGCGGTGATCCGCTTCGGCGATAAGTACAAGCAATGGAACGCCGCCTTCGACGCCGGTTACTGCGCGGCGCTGAGCAAGCCGTATATCACCCTGCACAATGACGACATCATTCACCCGCTGAAGGAAGTCGACGCCGCCGCCATGGCGTGGGCGCAAACCCCGGAGCAGGTGGTCGAACTGCTGCGTTACGTCACCAGCGCATAAGCACCGAGCCTCTGCGCTGCCTGCGCAGAGGCTCGCCACCGCCCACATCCTGCACACGGAGTCGCCCATGCCCAAGGTTGGCATGCAACCCATCCGCCGCTCGCAACTGATTAAAGCCACCCTGCAGGCTGTCGACCAAGTCGGCCTGGCTGACGCCAGCATTGCCTACATCGCGCGCCTGGCCGGGGTGTCTAACGGCATCATTAGCCACTACTTCAAGGACAAAAACGGACTGCTTGAGGCGACCATGCGCCACCTTATGCAGGCGCTCAATCTGGCGGTCCGCGAACGCCGCGCCGCGCTACCCGACGACAGCGCACGGGCGCACCTGCGTGCCATCATCGAAGGCAACTTCGACAGCAGCCAGGTCAACGGCCCGGCCATGAAAACCTGGCTGGCATTCTGGGCCAGCAGCATGCACCAGCCCTCCCTGCGCCGCTTGCAGCGGGTCAACGACCAACGCCTGTATTCCAACCTGTGCAGCCAATTCCGCCGCACTCTGCCAGTTCCCGAGGCGCGCCAAGCAGCGCGAGGGTTGGCGGCCCTGATCGACGGTTTGTGGCTGCGCGGTGCCCTGACCGGGGAAACCTTCGACACCCAGCACGCCGCCAAAATCGCCTGCGATTATCTGGATTTACAACTGGGCATCAACACGCCCTGACCTTTAGACAAGGCCTACGAAAACGCTGCACGCCACGAATGGCAAGGGCTGCAGCTTGCCCCAGACTTTTTATTAATTGAACGATCAATAAAAATAACGTAGGATCAAACGCTAATTCCCCGCGCCGGGCGGCTCCAACGTCCGCGCTTCACCGACGAGAGGAACGATCATGCCGCGCTTCCCCGAACAACCCCTCTACATCCATGGCGCACCCAGCGCCGCCAGCAGCCAGCAGACCTTCAACAGCCTCAATCCGGCGAATGGCGAGCTACTGGCCGTGGTGCAACACGCCAGCCAGGCCGACGTCGAGCGCGCCGTAACCAGCGCCGCCGCCGGGCAAAAAGTCTGGGCCGCGATGACCGCCATGCAGCGCTCACGCATCCTGCGCAAGGCCGTGGACATCCTGCGCGAACGCAACGATGAGCTGGCCGAGCTGGAAACCCTCGACACTGGCAAACCGCTGTCGGAAACCCGCTACGTCGACATCGTCACCGGCGCTGACGTGCTGGAGTACTACGCCGGCCTGGTTCCGGCCATCGAAGGCGAGCAGATCCCGCTGCGCGACAGCAGCTTTGTCTACACCCGCCGCGAGCCGCTGGGGGTAGTCGCGGGCATCGGCGCCTGGAATTACCCGATTCAGATCGCCCTGTGGAAATCCGCCCCAGCGCTGGCCGCCGGTAACGCGATGATCTTCAAACCCAGCGAAGTCACGCCGCTGTCGGCGCTCAAACTCGCCGAGATTTACAGCGAAGCCGGCGTACCGGATGGCGTTTTCAACGTGCTGAATGGCGACGGCCAGGTGGGCCAGTGGCTTACCGAACACCCAGGTATCGAGAAAGTCTCCTTTACCGGCGGCACCGTGACCGGCAAAAAGGTCATGGCCAGCGCCTCCAGCTCGTCACTGAAAGAGGTGACCATGGAACTGGGCGGCAAATCGCCCTTGATCATCTGCGCCGACGCCGACCTTGATCGCGCGGCCGACATTGCGATGATGGCCAACTTCTACAGCAGCGGCCAAGTCTGCACCAACGGCACCCGGGTGTTTGTACCCCGTGCGCTGCTAGCCAGCTTCGAAAGCAAATTGCTTGAGCGGGTCAAACGCATCCGCATCGGCGACCCACAGGATGAAGCCACCAACTTCGGCCCACTGGTCAGCCTCGCCCACCTGGAAAAAGTCATGGGCTATATCGACAGCGGCCGTGCCGAAGGCGCCCGCCTGCTGATTGGCGGCCAACGCCTGGAAGACGGCGAGCTGGGCCAGGGCGCCTATGTCGCGCCGACGGTATTCACCGACTGCACCGACAGCATGCGCATCACCCGCGAAGAAATCTTCGGCCCGGTGATGAGCCTGCTGGCCTACGACAGCGAAGACGAAGTGATCCAGCGCGCCAACGCCACCGACTACGGCTTGGCGGCCGGTGTCGTGACGCGCGACGTAAACCGCGCGCACCGCCTGATCCACCAGCTCGAAGCTGGGATTTGCTGGATTAACACCTGGGGCGAATCCGCCGCGCAAATGCCCGTGGGCGGCTACAAGCAGTCCGGCGTCGGCCGCGAAAACGGCCTGACCACCCTGCAGCACTACACCCGCCTGAAATCCGTGCAGCTCGAACTGGGCGACTTCGCCTCGGTGTTCTGATCGAGACCGTAGGGTGGGTTAGCGGCGCGGCGCAGCACGTTTATGCGCACCGCAGCGCAAGATGCCGCGTAACCCACCCGCTCGTAAATCCGATCGACCCGGTGGGTTACGGCGCACCGAGATCGGATGCATAACCAAGCCCGGTCTTGCGCCTAACCCACCCTACGGGTTGCGCAGACCCGCTATTACAGGTGACGCCCATGTCCCAAGAATTCGACTACATCATCATCGGCGCCGGCTCGGCCGGTAACGTACTGGCCACCCGCCTGACTGAAGACGCCGACGTCAGCGTGCTGTTGCTGGAAGCCGGCGGACCCGATTACCGCCTGGATTTCCGCACCCAGATGCCCGCCGCCCTGGCCTTCCCACTGCAGGGCCGGCGTTACAACTGGGCCTACCTGACCGACCCCGAGCCGCACATGAACAACCGCCGCATGGAGTGCGGGCGCGGCAAAGGTCTGGGCGGCTCGTCCTTGATCAACGGTATGTGCTACATCCGCGGCAACGCCCTGGATTACGACAGCTGGGCCAAAGAGCGGGGGCTGGAAGACTGGAGTTACCTGGATTGCCTGCCGTACTTTCGCAAGGCGGAAACCCGCGACATCGGCGCCAACGCCTACCACGGTGGCGACGGCCCTGTGTCGGTAACCACGCCGAAGAACGGTAACAATCCGCTGTTCCACGCCATGACCGAAGCCGGCGTGCAGGCCGGTTATCCACGTACCGACGACCTAAACGGTTACCAGCAAGAAGGCTTCGGCCCGATGGACCGTACCGTCACGCCCAAAGGACGGCGCGCCAGCACCGCGCGCGGTTACTTGGATCAGGCCCGCGAACGACCGAACCTGACCATCGTCACCCACGCCCTGACTGATCGCATTCTGTTCGACGCCAAACGCGCCATCGGCGTCGACTACCTGCACGGCGACAGCAGCACAGCCACCACCGTTAAAGCACGCCGTGAAGTATTGCTGTGCGGCGGCGCGATTGCCTCGCCGCAAATCCTGCAACGCTCAGGCGTCGGCCCGGCAGCGCTGCTACGCGAGCTGGACATCCCCTTGGTGCATGACCTGCCTGGCGTTGGCGAGAACCTGCAGGACCATTTAGAGGTGTACCTGCAGTACGCCTGCAAGGAGCCGGTGTCTCTGTACCCGGCGCTGCAATGGTGGAACCAGCCAATGATTGGCGCGCAGTGGCTGTTCCAGGGCAAAGGCATCGGCGCCAGCAACCAGTTCGAGGCGGGCGGCTTTATTCGCTCCAGCACGGACTTCGCCTGGCCGAACATCCAATACCACTTCCTGCCGGTGGCGATTAATTACAACGGCAGCAACGCGGTTAAAGAGCATGGTTTCCAGGCGCACATGGGCTCCATGCGCTCGCCCAGCCGTGGGCGTATCCAGGTCACATCCAAAGACCCGCGCCAGCACCCGAGCATCCTCTTCAACTATATGAGCAGCGAACAGGATTGGAGCGAGTTCCGCGATGGCATCCGCATCACCCGCGAAATCATGGCGCAGTCGGCGCTGGACCCGTATCGCGGTCGCGAGATCAGCCCAGGCCGGGACGTGCAGTCCGACGCCGAGCTGGATGCCTTTATCCGTGAACACGCGGAAACCGCCTACCACCCATCCTGCTCCTGCAAGATGGGTGAAGACGCCATGGCCGTGGTCGACGGCCAGGGCCGGGTGCATGGTGTGCAAAGTCTGCGCGTGGTGGATGCGTCTATCATGCCGCTGATCACCACCGGCAACCTGAATGCGCCGACCATCATGATGGCCGAGAAGATTGCCGATAAAATCCGCGGCCGCAGCCCGCTGCCGCGCAGCACGGCGCCGTATTTCGTCGCCGGCAACGCGGCTGTACGCGGCACCGAGCAGCGCTGCGCTTAAGAGCCTAACCCAGGTTGGCTCTCAGAACGCGCAGCGCTTGTAGGAGCGGGTTTGCCCGCGAATCAAGGGCGACAGAAAAACATCGCGGCCAATGACTAGGCGCCCCGCCGCTCCTACGGGTTCGCAGCATCCGCCGCACTATTTGATTGAGCACAGCCTTCTAGATAGACCTGGGCGGCGTGCTCTGCAACCCATCGCGGCGACCTTTAGCCCGGTGAAACCACGCGCTGCTTGAAGCTGCGGGCGAAGGGCGTCGATAATGCGCAGTTTTCAACCAGCGCCTTTGTGCGCCGCCGCCCCAACGGCCGACCGAGCAGACCATGAAAGACACCATTCGCCACCTGATCCAGCAAGCCCTGACCCGCCTCACTGCCGAAGGCGTGCTGCCTGAAGGCCTGAGCCCGGCTATTCAGGTGGAGAACACCAAAGACAAGACCCACGGTGACTTCGCCAGCAATATCGCCATGATGCTGGCCAAGCCGGCCGGCATAAAGCCGCGCGACTTGGCCGAAAAGCTCATCGCCGCACTGCCCGCGGACGAGGCCATCAGCAAAGTCGAAATCGCCGGCCCGGGTTTTCTCAACTTCTACCAGAACACCCAAGCCCTGGCCGCACGCCTGGATGCCCTGCTGGCCGATGCCAAGCTCGGCGTACGCAAAAATGGCCCTGCGCAGCGCGTAGTGGTCGACCTGTCCGCGCCTAACCTGGCCAAAGAGATGCACGTGGGCCACCTGCGCTCGACCATAATCGGCGACGGCGTGGCGCGGGTGCTGGAGTTCCTAGGTGACGAAGTAATCCGGCAGAACCACGTTGGCGACTGGGGCACCCAGTTCGGCATGCTGCTGGCCTATATGCAGGAAAACCCAGAGGCCGCTGAAAGCGAGCTCGCCGACTTGGAAGGTTTCTACCGCGCGGCGAAGAAGCGTTTCGACGACTCGGCCGAGTTCGCCGAGCGTGCCCGCGAGCTGGTGGTGCAGCTGCAGGCTGGCGATGCCGAATGCCTGCGCCTATGGCACCGTTTCAACGATATTTCCCTGAGCCACTGCCAAGCACTGTACGACCGCCTCGGTGTGAAGCTGAGCATGGCCGACGTCAAGGGCGAGAGCGCCTACAACGACGACCTGGCCAATGTGGTCGCCGACCTCAAGGCCAAGGGCCTGCTCAGCGAAAGCGATGGCGCGCAGTGCGTGTTTATGGACGCGTTCAAGAACGCCGAAGGCAACCCACTGCCGCTGATCGTGCAGAAGGCCGGCGGCGGTTACCTATACGCCACCACGGACCTGGCTGCCACCCGCTACCGCGCCAACGTGCTCAAAGCCGACCGCGCGCTGTACTTCGTCGATCAACGGCAGGCCCTGCATTTCCAGATGGTCTTCAGCGCCGCGCGTCTGGCCGGTTTCGTCCCCGCCAGCATGCAGCTGGAGCACATGGGCTTCGGCACCATGAACGGCGCCGACGGCCGCCCATTCAAGACCCGCGACGGCGGCACGGTGAAGCTGGTCGACCTGCTCGATGAGGCCGAAGAACGCGCCTACACCTTGGTCAAAGGTAAAAACCCTGAACTCGACGAAGCCGAACTGCGGCAGATCGCCCGCGCAGTGGGCATCGGCGCGGTGAAGTACGCCGACCTGTCCAAGCACCGCACCAGCGACTACCGCTTCAACTTCGAGCTGATGCTGAGCTTCGAGGGCAACACCGCGCCCTACCTGCTGTACGCCTACACCCGCGTGGCCAGCGTGTTCCGCAAACTGGGCAAGGGCTTTGATGAAATTCAAGGCAGCCTCAGCCTGCAAGCCGCCCAGGAAATCGAGCTGGCCGGCAAGCTCGCGCAGTTCAACGAAGTGCTTGGCAGCGTCGCCGACAAGGGCGAACCGCACCTGCTCTGCGCCTACCTTTATGATCTGGCCGGGCTGTTCTCCAGCTTCTACGAGAACTGCCCGATCCTCGCCGCCGAGGACGAGGCCACGCGTAACAGCCGCCTGCGCCTGGCCGCACTGACCGGCCGCACCCTCAAGCAGGGCCTCGAGCTGCTCGGCCTGGAAACCCTGGAGCGCATGTAAGTGGCGGTGAAAAAGAAGCCCGCCGCCAAGCGCGGCGCCAGCCGTTACAAGGCACCAGCGAAAAAGCCGGTGCCGGGCTGGTTCTGGCTGGTCTGCGGCCTGGTGATCGGCGGCTTTATGGTGTTTTTGTTCAGCCTCGAACCCGGGCGCGATGAAATCAAACGCAGCAAGGTCGAACAAGCCCGCGCCAACCAGGCCAGCAAAGCGGCGAGCGCCAAGCCCGCCACTCAGGAGCCGGCCAAGCCCAAGTACGACTTCTACACCCTGCTGCCAGAGTCGGAAGTGATCTTGCCGCAGCAGGCCGTCGAAGAGCCTGTGGTTGCGCCGCCGCAGAAACCAGTAACGCCGGAAGAAGCTGCCAAGATCGATGCGGCACGTGCCCAGGCGGCGCTCAATGGCCAGGTGCCGCCACCGCCACCGGTGGTCGCCAAAGGCCCGATCAGCTCGCAGTTCTTCCTCCAGGCCGGCTCATTCCGCCGCAAGGACGACGCCGACAGCCTGCGCGCGCAGATCATCCTGCTCGGGCAGAACGTCAAAGTGGAATCCGGCACGGTGCGCGAGGAAACCTGGCACCGCGTATTGGTTGGCCCCTTCGCCAGCCGCGAACAGCTCGGCCAAGCGCAAAAATCCCTGGCCGCCAGCGGCTTTAGCAATCTGTTGTTACAGCAGCGCCAGGTGCAATAAACCCCAGGAATTCAGGCCCTGTGGCGTGCTCTGACGACTATTTGTCGGACGGGAATCATTCCAGGGCTTGAAGCGGGCCACCGCTGCCCCCACTTCATTCGGCATTGGGCACTTTCGCCCCGCTGCGTGGAGACTCTCCCCTTGACCACCATCGTTTCAGTACGCCGCAACGGCAAAGTCGTCATGGGCGGCGACGGCCAGGTGTCCCTTGGCAACACCGTGATGAAAGGCAACGCGAAAAAAGTTCGTCGCCTGTACCACGGCCAAGTACTCGCCGGTTTTGCCGGCGCCACCGCCGATGCCTTCACCCTGTTTGAACGCTTTGAAGGCCAACTGGAAAAGCACCAAGGCAATCTGGTCCGCGCCGCCGTCGAGCTGGCCAAAGACTGGCGCACCGACCGTTCCCTGAGCCGCCTGGAAGCCATGCTGGCCGTCGCCAACAAAGATGCTTCGCTGATCATCACCGGCAACGGCGACGTGGTTGAACCCGAGCACGGCCTGATCGCCATGGGTTCCGGCGGCGGTTTCGCCCAAGCGGCGGCCATGGCCTTACTGCAGAAAACCGAATTGAGTGCCCGTGAGATCACCGAAACCGCGTTGAACATTGCCGGTTCCATCTGTGTCTTCACCAATCAAAATCTGACTATTGAAGAGGAAGACTGCGCCGATTAAGGCGCGGTCTTTTCTGGAGTACCTCCGCATGTCCATGACGCCCCGCGAGATCGTTCACGAGCTCAACCGCCATATCATCGGTCAGGACGACGCCAAGCGCGCCGTGGCCATCGCCTTGCGCAACCGCTGGCGGCGCATGCAGCTGCCGGTTGAGCTGCGCGCTGAAGTCACGCCCAAGAACATTTTGATGATCGGCCCGACCGGCGTCGGTAAAACCGAAATCGCCCGCCGCCTGGCCAAACTGGCCAATGCGCCGTTTATCAAGGTGGAAGCGACCAAGTTCACCGAGGTCGGCTATGTCGGCCGTGATGTCGAGTCGATCATCCGCGACCTCGCCGATGCGGCGATCAAGATGCTGCGTGAGCAGGAGATGATTAAAGTTCGTCACCGCGCCGAAGATGCTGCCGAAGAGCGTATCCTCGATGCCCTGCTGCCGCCAGCGCGCACCGGCTTCAACGAAGAAGCGGCTTCGAGCAACGACTCCAATACCCGCCAGCTGTTCCGCAAGCGCCTGCGCGAAGGCCAGTTGGACGACAAGGACATCGAGATCGAAGTCGCCGACGCCCCAGCCGGTATCGAAATCATGACCCCACCGGGCATGGAAGAGATGACCAACCAGCTGCAGAACCTGTTTTCCAGCATGGGCAAAGGCAAGCAAAAGAGCCGCAAGCTCAAGGTCAAGGAAGCCCTCAAGCTGGTGCGCGATGAAGAAGCCGCGCGCCTGGTCAACGAGGAAGAACTCAAGGCCCTGGCCCTGGAAGCCGTGGAACAGAACGGCATCGTGTTTATCGATGAGATCGACAAGGTCGCCAAGCGCGGCAACACCGGCGGCGCCGATGTATCGCGCGAAGGTGTACAGCGCGACCTGCTGCCGCTGATCGAAGGCTGCACGGTCAACACCAAGCTGGGCATGGTGAAAACCGACCACATCCTGTTTATCGCTTCCGGCGCGTTCCACCTGAGCAAGCCGAGCGATCTGGTGCCGGAGCTGCAAGGTCGCCTGCCGATCCGTGTCGAGCTCAAAGCCCTCACACCGGAAGACTTCGAGCGCATCCTAACCGAGCCGCACGCCTCGCTCACCGAACAATACGTCGCGCTGCTGAACACCGAAGGGCTAGGCGTTCAGTTCGTCGCCGAAGGCATCAAGCGCATCGCCGAGATTGCTTATCAGGTCAACGAGAAGACCGAGAACATCGGTGCACGCCGCCTGCACACCCTGCTCGAACGCCTGCTGGAGGAAGTCTCCTTCAGCGCCGGCGACCTGGCGGGCCAGCAAAATGGCACGCCGATCGTGATCGACGCGGCCTACGTCAACAGCCACCTCGGTGAGCTGGCGCAGGACGAAGACCTCTCGCGCTATATTCTGTAACCCCCGCCGCAATCAGCCTGGCCGCGCTTACCGCGGTCAGGCTGAATGACCTTTAACGGAAAGCAGACATGCGCATCCCCACCGCGATCAAATTGCACAAAGCCTCGAAAACCCTGGAGCTGCACTACGGGCCTGACGAGCAGTACACCCTGCCCGCCGAGTTTCTCCGTGTGCATTCGCCCTCGGCGGAAGTCCAAGGCCACGGCAAGCCTATTTTGCAAACCGGCAAGCTCGGCGTTGGTCTGAGCAAAATCGAACCTGCCGGCAACTACGCACTCAAGCTGACATTCGATGACGGCCACGACAGCGGCCTGTTCAGCTGGGAATACCTTGAGCAATTGGCCCTGCGCCAAAGCGAACTGTGGCGTGACTACCTGGCCGCGCTTAGCGCTGCCGGCAAATCCCGCGACCCCAGCGAAAGCCTGGTCAAGTTAATGCTCTGAAGCGCCAGCAGCGCTCAGCCTCAGCAATTGCCCTAAACGCTCGGCATCTTCTCCTATTCGTCCTCTTTGCGGCGCGATAACCCATAGCGCCACGCCAGCCCTCTAGCCGGTGGTTGCTGGCCGGTTAGAGCGCATTTTCTAATCCTTCTCTGCATACTTCCTCCCTATACCGTCCAACATGCGGCTCGCTTGCACAAAGCCATAAACTCGGGTAACCAAGTAACTGGAAAATCTATCGTGGCTGGCCTGACCAGTGACAGGACGATTGCGGAGCGATCCGCCCTTGGTAATCCGGGCAATACCTGGCCTTTAGAACGTGTTCAAAGCCTCGTGAGCTAGAGCCATGCAAGACGCCGGTATTTCGTCTCAGGACAATGGAGCGTTGTAGATGACAAATAAGAATAATGATGACCTGAAGCACCAGGCTTCGGAAAACACCCTAGGCCTCAACCCGGTCATTGGTATCCGTGGTAAAGACTTGCTCAGCTCCGCCCGCATTGTGCTCAAGCAGGCTCTCAAGCAACCCCTGCACAGCGCCAAACACCTGGCCCACTTCAGCATCGAGTTGAAGAATGTGATGCTCGGCCAATCCGAACTCACGCCGAACGACGGCGACCGACGCTTTGCCGACCCGGCCTGGAGCCAGAACCCGCTCTACCGCCGTTACCTGCAGACTTACCTGGCCTGGCGCAAAGAACTGCATGACTGGGTCGAACACAGCAACCTGTCCGAGCAGGATGCCAGCCGCGGTCACTTCGTGATCAACCTGATGACCGAAGCCATGGCGCCCACCAACACCATGGCCAACCCGGCGGCGGTCAAACGCTTCTTCGAAACCGGCGGCAAAAGCCTGCTCGACGGCCTGGGGCATCTGGCGAAGGACATCGTCAATAACGGCGGCATGCCCAGCCAAGTCGACATGAATGCCTTTGAGGTCGGCAAAACCCTGGCCACCACCGACGGTGCCGTGATTTTCCGCAACGACCTGCTGGAGTTGATCCAGTACAAGCCGATCACCGAGCAGGTGCAGGAACGCCCCCTACTGGTGGTGCCGCCGCAGATCAACAAGTTCTACGTATTCGACCTGTCGCCGGAAAAGAGCGTGGCGCGCTTCTTGTTGCGCAACGGTATCCAGACCTTCGTGGTCAGCTGGCGCAACCCGACCAAAGCGCACCGCGAGTGGGGCCTATCGACCTATATCGAAGCGCTGAAAGAAGCCATCGACGTGGTCAGCGCCGTCACCGGCAGCAAAGACATCAACATGCTCGGGGCCTGCTCCGGCGGCCTCACCACCACCTCTCTGCTCGGCCACTATGCGGCGCTGGGCGAGAAGAAGGTGCACGCCCTGACGTTGCTGGTCAGCGTATTGGATAACCGCCTGGAAACGGATGTCGCGCTGTTTGCCGACGAGAAGAGCCTGGAAATGGCCAAGCGGCGCTCCTACCAGGCCGGCGTGCTGGAAGGCAAAGACATGGCCAAGGTGTTCGCCTGGATGCGTCCCAATGACCTGATCTGGAACTACTGGGTCAACAATTACCTATTGGGTAACGAGCCGCCGGTGTTCGACATCCTCCACTGGAACAACGACACCACGCGCCTGCCGGCTGCTCTGCATGGCGAGTTTATCGACATGTTCACCTCCAACCCGCTGATCCGCCCGGGCGCACTGGAGGTGTGCGGCACGCCAATCGACCTCAAGCAAGTCACCACCGACTTGTTCTGCGTAGCAGGCACCACTGACCACATCACGCCATGGGAGTCTTGCTACAAATCGGCCACCCTGTTCGGCGGTAACGTCGAGTTCGTACTGTCCAACAGCGGGCATATCCAGAGCATTCTTAACCCGCCAGGCAACCCGAAAGCACGCTACATGACCAACACCCAGATGTACGCGGACCCGAAAACCTGGCAGGCCAGCTCAACCAAGCACGCTGATTCCTGGTGGCTGCATTGGCAAACCTGGCTCGCCGCGCGCTCCGGGGAACTGAAAAAAGCACCTACCCACCTGGGTAATAAAAAACACCCCGCCGGCGAAGCCGCCCCCGGCACTTACGTTCACGAACGTTGATCCCTGCGCATTGCGCAACATTGCCCGCGGCACTGGACGTGCCGCTCCCCCACCCGCTGATTGACAGAGGTGGGGCGAACCAGGCTTCGCCCTGGCGCTTCTGAAAAAGACCCGGAAGGTCTGATTCAGCGTTTTAACTGACTAGGGCCTCTGCGCATGTCGCTACCTTTCGTATTCCGCACCATCGAACTGGACGGCCAGACCATCCGTACTGCCGTTCGCCCCGGCAATGGCGAGATGACGCCCCTGCTGATTTTCAACGGCATCGGCGCCAACCTGGAGCTGGTCATGCCCTTCGTACGCGCCCTGGACCCAGGCCTGGAAGTGATTGCCTTCGACGTCCCCGGGGTTGGCGGTTCCTCCACGCCCAGCACGCCCTATCGCTTCCCCGGCCTGGCCAAGCTGGCCTCACGCATGCTCGACTACCTCGACTACGGTCAGGTCAATGCGATTGGCGTGTCCTGGGGCGGCGCCCTGGCGCAGCAGTTCGCCCACGATTACCCGGAGCGCTGCAAGAAACTGATTCTGGCCGCCACCTCAGCCGGCGCCGTGATGGTCCCCGGCAAGCCCAAGGTGCTTTGGTGCATGGCCAGCCCACGGCGTTATGTGCAGCCGTCCTACGGCGTGCAGATTGCTCCGGAGATTTACGGTGGTGCGTTCCGCCGTGACCCCAAGCTGGCCTTGGCGCACGCCAGTAAGGTCCGCTCGGGCGGCAAGATGGGCTACTACTGGCAGCTGTTCGCCGGCCTCGGCTGGACCAGCATCCATTGGCTGCACAAGATCCGTCAGCCAACGCTGGTGATGGCCGGTGACGACGACCCGCTGATCCCGCTGGTGAATATGCGCCTACTGGCTTGGCGCATTCCCAACTCGGAATTGCACGTGATCGACGATGGCCACCTATTTCTGGTGACCCGCGCTGAAGCGGTTGCGCCGATCATCATGAAATTCCTCGAAGAGGAACGTCAGCGCGCAGTCATGCACCCACAACCCTTGCCCGCACGCACGCACGGCTAATCACGCCCCACACCAGCTGTTCGCACCGGGAAGGTGCTGACAGCGCAGCGCTTGACCCACTTTCGGGCACGTTGTATTACCTGAGAATTGCCGCGCGGCAGTCTGGAATGCACTTGCGCGCGCCTTGGTACAAGGCTTGCTGATCAAGGGTCTGTTGCTGTTTCACTTGCGCGTCACGTAGCCGCGCACCAACAGCAATAAACGCAACTAGCCATTTTGCAGTCTCACGGTTTGACGACGGAGTGTTGCCCCATGCGAGACCTACCGGCCAAACGCGCGCTACCCGCTAACAAAAGCGTGATGAACGTACAAAATGCGGTGGTCGGCCTGCGCGGCCGCGACCTGCTCTCCACCCTGCGTACGCTAGCCCTGCAAGGGGTCAAGCAACCCATCCATAGCGCTCGTCATGCACTGGCCCTCGGCGGCCAACTGGGCCGCGTACTGCTCGGCGACAAGCCGTTCAAGGTCAACCCGCAAGACCCACGCTTTGCCGACCCGACCTGGCGTGACAACCCGCTCTACAGTCGCAGCCTGCAAAGCTATCTGGCCTGCCAGAAACAGCTGAACAACTGGATCGATGAGAGCAACCTGGACGCCGACGATCGGGCCCGTGCGCGCTTTGTCACCACCCTGCTCGGTGATGCCCTGGCGCCGTCTAACACCTTGCTTAACCCACAGGTAATCAAAGAGCTGTTCAACAGCGGTGGCAGTAGCCTGTTTAAGGGCGTGAGCCACTTGTTTGATGACTTGGTAAACAACGATGGCATGCCCAGCCAGGTCAGCAAGCATGCCTTCGAGGTCGGCCGTAACCTGGCCACTACCAGCGGATCCGTGGTGTTTCGCAGCGAATTGCTGGAGCTGATCCAGTACAAACCGATGAGCGAAAAGCAGTACGCCAAGCCGCTGCTGATCGTGCCGCCGCAGATCAACAAGTTTTATATTTTCGACCTCTCCAGCGAGAAGAGCTTCGTCCAATACGCCCTGAAAAACGGCTTGCAGACGTTCGTGGTCAGCTGGCGCAATCCTGACCCCAAGCATCGTGAGTGGGGCCTGTCGAGCTATGTGGAAGCCCTGGAGGTCGCCATTGATGCCTGCCGCGAGATCACCGGCAGTAAAGACGTCAACTTACTCGGCGCCTGCGCCGGCGGCCTGACTATTGCCGCCCTGCAAGGCCACCTGCAAGCCAAACGCCAGCTGCGCAAAGTGGCCAGCGCCACCTATATGGTCAGCCTGCTCGATAGCCAGATCGACAGCCCAGCCATGCTGTTTGCCGACGAAAAAACCCTAGAAGCTGCCAAACGCCGCTCTTATCAGCAAGGCGTACTGGATGGTCGCGACATGGCGCGGGTGTTTGCCTGGATGCGCCCCAATGACCTGATCTGGAATTACTGGATCAACAACTACCTACTCGGCAAACAGCCTCCGGCCTTCGACATTCTCTACTGGAACAACGACAACACCCGCCTGCCCGCCGCCCTGCATGGCGACCTGATCGACTTTTTCAAACACAACCCACTGACCCACCCGCGCGGCCTGGAAGTCTGCGGCACACCAATTGACCTGCGCAAAGTCAACGTGGACAGTTTCAGCGTCGCGGGCATAAACGACCACATCACCCCTTGGGATGCGGTGTACCGCTCGACCCTGCTGCTGGGCGGCAACCGACGTTTTATCCTGTCCAACAGCGGGCATATCCAGAGCATTCTCAATCCGCCGGGCAACCCAAAATCCAACTACCTGGAAAGCCCCAAACTCACCGGCGACCCGCGCGCCTGGTATCACGACGCCGAACACCTGCCGGGCAGTTGGTGGCCGGTATGGCTGAGCTGGATGCAAGAGCGCTCCGGCGAACAGCGCGACACCCAAATGACGCTGGGCAACCCAGATTACCCGGCCATGGAAGCGGCACCGGGCACCTACGTGCACGTGCGTTAACGCGCCACTCCGGACATCATCAACCGTGGCGCAGCCTGCTGCGCCACGCCACTTTCAGCCTTTCTGCGCACAGAATAAGAAGAACCGATGAAGACCCGCGACAAAATCCTTGAGTGCGCCCTGCTGCTGTTCAACCAGAAGGGCGAGCCGAATGTCTCCACCCTGGAAATCGCCAACGAGCTGGGCATCAGCCCCGGCAACCTGTACTACCACTTTCATGGCAAAGAACCGCTGATCCTCGGCTTATTCGAACGTTTTCAGGCCGAACTCGCACCGCTGCTTTCGCCGCCCGAAGACGCACAGCTGGATGTGGAAGACTACTGGCTGTTTCTGCACCTGATCGTCGAGCGCCTGGCCCACTACCGTTTTCTATTCCAGGACCTGTCCAACCTGACCAGCCGCCTGCCCAAGCTTGAACGCGGCATGCGCCATTGGCTCAATAGCTTAAAACGCACCTTGGCCGAACTGCTGGCGCAACTGCAGATAGAGGGCCAACTGCGCAGCGATACCCAAGCGCTGGGACAACTGGTCGAGCAGATAACCCTGACCCTGATGTTCTCCCTCGACTACCAGCGCATCATCGGCCGCGAAGGTGAGAGTCGCCTGGTGGTGTATCAAGTGATGATGCTGGTCGCCCCGCACCTGGCCGAAGAACCCCGTTACGCCGCCGAACACTTGGCGCAGCGCTATCTGGAAGAGTAAGACAGCACAAACGCAAACGCCCAGCATGAGCCGGGCGTTTGCGTGAGCTGCAGCGCAGTTTTACGGCTGTGTAGCAGGTGTTACCGGTGCAGCTGGCACAACGGCCACAGCAGGCGCGGCAGGTGCAGCGACTACCGGCGCAGCGGGCTTGGCTGCAGCAGGTTTGGCGGCCGGCTTAGCGACGGGCTTGGCCGCTGGTTTTACCGCAGGCTTCGCAGCGGCTTTAGCAGCAGGCTTGGCCGCAGCCTTGGCGGCAGGTTTAGCCGCTGGCTTAGCCGTGGCTTTGGCAGCGGGCTTAGCCGCAGCTTTAGCGGCCGGCTTGGCGGCTACTTTCTTGACGGCAGGCTTAACCGATTTGACCGAGACACCGGTCAGCTGCTCAATCTGCTTGGTCAGGCTTTCAACTTTCGCGTTGAGCGCTTTCACTTCATTGCGGCTCGGTACACCCAGACGCGAAATGGCATTGTTCAGACGCTTGTCGAAGGCTTCTTCCAGCTCGTTCCACTTGCCCAGCGCCTTGTCTTTAACTTCATCAACGCGCGACTTAGCGGTGTCCACTTTCGTGTTCACGGTGCTTTTCACAGCGCCAACTTGCTTGTCGACTTCGCTCTTGGCTTGCTTCTCAGCTTTTTCGCCATCCTTGACCAGCGTGTCGAACAGCTTGTTGCCGTCCTTGCTGACCTTGGAATAGGCGCCCAAACCTGCCAACCAGATTTGACGCGAGTATTTTTCGACTTCACCGACCCAAGAGGTGGCTTGCTTTTCGGTTTTCTTTTTGACGGCCATTCTGCAGCTCTCCTTATTTGGTGCGCGCGACGTGATCGAGCAACGCGCTCAACTCGTCGAGCTTAGCAGACAGGACTTCTACGTCCTGCTTAGACGGGATGCCCAGGCGGTTTAGGGCACTGGCTACACGGTTATCGAACGCCTTCTCGATTTTGTCGAGACGCCCTTCGAACTTATCTTTGACGCTGCTGACATTGCTGGTGACTGTGTTCTTCACACTGTCGATCTGGCTGTTGGCCGCTTCAACTTGTTCGTTGACCAGCTTCTTGCCTTGTTTTTCAACACCTTCGCCGCTTTTCACGAGTTCTTTGAAGTACTCGGAACCTTCTTGACCGGCTTTGGCGTAAGCGCCCAGACCCGCCAGCCAGATTTTACGGGCGTAAACTTTTGCGTCGCTCAGCACGCTGCTGGTTTCTTCAACGACGGCTTTCTTTTTAACGGCAACTTTCGACATGGTGCACCTCACTCTAATGTTTCGAGGAAACGCCCACGGAATGCAGGCTTAGCAACACGGTATCGATGAAAATTAGAAACCGCATACTAAGCCGCTTAAAAACTGCCGAAGCCTGTTGAGGCCCTGGCGTCAGGCCTGCAGGTTCTTGTCCAGCGCGTCTTCGATTTCGCGCTTGATGCTGCTGCTCATCGCCGAGAGCAACAAGCCCAGGCTGAGCTGCACACGCACGCTACTTTCATGCACCTCAATACGGCCGTCAGCACCGCTGCGTTTAAACTCCAGGTTGTCGCCATTCCAGCGGTAACGCACGTCATATTCGCGCGCCAATCGCTCAGCTAGTTGCTCAGCTTTCTCACGGGCGGCCTCGCGGCCTAGGTTGTGGGGGCGTTCAACGGTGATCTTGGCCATGGCATTTCTCCTCGCCAGTTAACTGCGACCTTAAGTCGCGAGACTATAGCAAGCTGCACACATGCAAAGCCCTCAGGCTTTTACTTCACGCGTGCGGTTTGGAGCCTATGCCTGCATTTAGGTTTAGAATGGCCGCCTCTTTGATTCAGCCTCTCTGTTTAGGAAAGGGCACGATGAACGACCCGCGCAAGAACAGCGACAGCGAACCCACCACGCATTTTGGTTTCCAGGATGTGCCGGAAAGCCAGAAGGCGGAAAAAGTCGCCGAGGTCTTCCACTCGGTGGCGGCCAAGTACGACCTGATGAACGATGTGCTGTCCGGCGGCATGCACCGCCTGTGGAAGCGCTTCACCATTGAACTGTCCGGTGTGCGCAGCGGCAACCGGGTGTTGGATATCGCCGGTGGCACGGGCGACCTGACCCGCAAGTTCTCCAGCCTGGTTGGCCCGACCGGCGAAGTGGTACTGGCCGACATCAACGAGTCGATGCTGCGCGTTGGCCGTGATCGTCTGCTCGACAAAGGCGTGTCCGGCAACGTCAGCTTCGTCCAGGCCGACGCGGAAAAACTGCCGTTCCCGGATAACCATTTCGATGTGGTGACCATCGCCTTCGGCCTGCGCAACGTGACGCATAAAGAAGATGCAATCCGCTCAATGCTGCGGGTGCTCAAGCCTGGTGGCCGCCTGTTGATCCTGGAGTTCTCCAAACCCTCCAGCCCGCTGCTGTCGAAGTTTTACGACGCGTATTCGTTCAAGTTCATGCCGTTGGCCGGCAAGCTGATCACCAACGACGCCGAAAGCTACCGCTACCTGGCCGAGTCGATCCGCATGCACCCGGATCAGGACACCCTCAAGGCGATGATGGTTGAAGCCGGCTTCGAGCGCGTGACCTTCCACAACATGACCGGCGGCATCGTCGCCCTGCACCGCGGCATCAAGCCCTGATGTTAATCACCGGGCTGCTGGCCGGGGTCGAGCTTGGCCTCAATCGCGTATTGGCCATGGACAGCACGGCGCTGCCGCGCCTGGCGCGCTTGAGCGGTCGCGTAATAGCAGTGGAGTGCACGGCGCCGAGCCTGCAACTGTTTATTCTGCCCAGCGCGACCGGCCTGCAATTGGCCGCGCAGTGGGCCGGCGAGGCTGATTGCAGCCTACGCGCGCCGGCGGCCAGCCTAGTACGCCTGGCCACCAGTAAGAATAAGACCAGCATCCTGCACAGCCCCGAAGTCAGCCTGGACGGTGACAGCGCCGCCCTGCTGGAACTGGCCGGCATCCTTCAGGACCTCGAACTGGACTGGGAGTATGAGCTGTCACGCTGGCTCGGCCCGGTTGGCAGCCAGTTGCTTGGCGGCCACCTGCGCAGCCGGGTGAGCTGGAGCAGCCAAGCCCTCGACAGCCTGCGCCTGAACCTGGCTGATTACCTCAGCGAAGAGTCCCGCAGCCTGGTCGGCCAGCGCGAGGCCGATGCGCGCTTCGCCGAACTCGATCACCTGAAGTTGTCACTCGACCGTCTCGATGCCCGCATTGAGCGCCTTGCCCAAAACCATAAGCCCATCGCATGAAGCTGCTTGCCGTCCGTCGTCTGCTGCGCATTCAGCGCGTGATTATCCGCTATCAACTGGATGACCTGTTGTTCGCCCTGCCGCTGCCACTCTGGCTGCGCGCGTTGCGTTTTGCCCTGCCCTGGCGCTGGTTGCCACGTCGCACGCTTAACCTGTCGCGCGGCGCACGCCTGCGCTTGGCGCTGGAAGAGCTGGGGCCGATCTTCATCAAATTCGGCCAGGTGCTCTCAACCCGCCGCGACCTGCTGCCACTGGATATCGCCGACGAACTGGCCAAGCTACAAGACCAAGTACCGCCGTTTGACCCTGCTCAGTCGCAGGCGCTGATCGAAGCCCAGCTGGGTGCCAAGGTCAGCGAGGTGTTTGCCCGCTTCGATGCCCAGCCGCTGGCGTCCGCCTCGGTGGCGCAGGTGCATGGCGCACAACTGAAAAGCGGCGAAGAAGTGGTGGTCAAGGTGATTCGCCCCGGCCTGGAACCGGTGATCGAGCAAGACATCGCCTGGCTGTTCCTGCTCGCCAAAATAGCCGAGAAGTCCTCCGCCGATGCACGCCGCCTGCGCCCGGTGGAAGTGGTCAGCGATTACGAGAAAACCATCTACGACGAACTTGACCTGCTACGTGAAGCGGCCAACGCCAGTCAGTTACGGCGCAATTTCGAAGGCTCGCCGCTGCTCTATGTCCCTCAGGTTTACTGGGACCTGTGCCGACCGAAAGTACTGGTGATGGAGCGCATCTATGGCATTCAGGTCACCGACCTGGCGACCCTGGCTGACCAGCGCACCGACATGAAGCTGCTGGCCGAACGCGGCGTAGAGATCTTCTTCACCCAGGTGTTCCGCGACAGCTTCTTCCACGCCGACATGCACCCCGGCAATATCTTTGTCAGCACGCGCACGCCGTGGAACCCGCAGTACATCGCCATCGACTGCGGCATCATCGGCAGCCTCACCGCCGAAGATCAGGACTATCTGGCGCGTAACCTGCTGGCCTTTTTCAAGCGTGACTACCGCCGTGTGGCGCAGCTGCATATCGACTCTGGCTGGGTGCCTGCCGAGACCAAGGTGAATGACTTCGAGGCCGCCATCCGCACCGTCTGCGAACCGATTTTTGAGCGGCCGCTGAAAGATATTTCTTTTGCTCAGCTGCTGCTGCGTCTGTTCCAGACCGCGCGGCGCTTCAATATGGAAGTGCAACCGCAGCTGGTGCTATTGCAGAAGACCCTGCTGAATATCGAAGGCCTCGGCCGCCAGCTCTACCCGGATCTTGATCTGTGGAGCACTGCTCAGCCGTTCCTTGAGCGCTGGATGCGCGAGCGCATCAGCCCACTGCATCTGCTGCGTAACCTGCAACTGCAAGCTGAGCAAGTCCCACACCTGTCGCAAATCGCCCGCGAGACGCTGGAGCGCCTTAACCAGCAGCCCGCGCAGCGTCAGGAGCAGCCGGCGACTACCCAGCACTGGCTGGGACGGCTGTTGGGCGCGGCCCTGATTGCCGGCGCCGTCAGCCAAGGCCTGGCCTTGACCCTGCTCGTCTGGCCGAGCTGGGTAATGGCTGTGGCGGGGGTTTATCTGGTGTTGCGCCGATAGCCACACTGGGTGCGCACTGGCACAATAGCTTTCTGAACCAAGCAGCCCGTTACGGGCGGATATAGCGATGACTGACTGGCTCGACGAAATCAACTGGAACAGCGACGGCCTGGTGCCGGCAATCGCTCAGGACCACCAAACCGGCCGTGTACTGATGATGGCCTGGATGAACCGTGAAGCCCTGGCGCTGACGGCCACCGAGCAGCGCGCCATCTACTGGTCGCGTTCGCGCGGCAAACTCTGGCGCAAGGGTGAAGAGTCCGGCCATGTGCAGAAGCTCCACGAACTGCGCCTGGACTGCGATGCTGACGTGATCATCATGAAGGTCGAACAACTGGGCGGCATCGCCTGCCATACCGGCCGCGAAAGCTGCTTTTACCGCGTATTCGATAACGGCAGCTGGAAAACCGTCGATGCGGTGATCAAAAACCCGCACGCCATCTACAACCCAGGACACAACCATGAGTGACACGGCCATGACTGATACCCTGAGCCGCCTGGCCGAGGTGCTGGAGTCGCGCAAAGGCGCGGCCGCCGACAGTTCCTATGTCGCCAGCCTGTACCACAAGGGCCTGAACAAGATTCTGGAAAAGGTAGGCGAGGAGTCGGTGGAAACCATTCTGGCGGCCAAAGATGCTGCCGTCAGCGGCGACTGCAGCGATGTGATCTACGAAACCGCCGACCTGTGGTTCCACAGTTTGGTCATGCTTGCCGCCCTCGGCCAGCACCCGCAAGCGGTACTGGACGAACTGGACCGGCGCTTTGGCCTGTCCGGCCACGCGGAAAAAGCCGCACGCCCGCAAAACTAATCAACCTCTTACTACGGAGTACGCATTATGGGATTCGGTGGCATTAGCATCTGGCAACTCCTGATCATCCTGCTGATCGTGGTCATGCTGTTCGGCACCAAGCGCCTCAAGGGCCTGGGTTCTGACCTGGGCGACGCGATTAAGGGCTTCCGTAAGTCGATGGACAACGGCGACGCTGAGAAGCCGGCCCCTGCCGTGGACGAGCCGAAAGGTCAGACCATCGACGCTCAGGCGCGCAAGGTCGAAGAACCGGCGAAAAAAGACTAAGCCATGTTCGATATTGGCTTTACCGAGCTGCTGCTGGTGGGCATCGTCGCCCTGCTGGTATTGGGCCCTGATCGCCTGCCCGGTGCTGTGCGCACCGCTGGCTTGTGGATCGGCCGGATAAAACGCAGTTTTAGCGCGATCAAAGCAGAGGTCGAGCGCGAGATTGGCGCAGACGAAATTCGCCGCCAGCTGCATAACGAGCAGATTCTCGACCTTGAGCGCGAAATGAACGCGGCCAAGCAGAAGCTCAATGCACCGCTCAGCAGCCTGGGCGAAACCACCCCCACGGCCGAAAGCGTCAAAAACAGCAGCCAGGATAAAAGCCCGCAGCCATGAGCCAACGACCGGACAGCGACCAGGAAATGCCCCTGGTCTCACACCTGACTGAGCTGCGCACCCGCCTGTTGCGTATTGTTGGGGCCGTGTTCCTGCTGTTTGCCGGGCTGTTCTATTTTTCTCAGGACATTTACGCCCTAGTCGCCGCCCCGCTGCGCGCTTACTTGCCGGAAGGCGCGACGATGATCGCCACTGGCGTGGCTTCGCCCTTCCTCACGCCCTTCAAGCTGACCCTTATGGTCGCGTTGTTCCTGGCGATCCCGATCATCCTGCATCAGATCTGGGGCTTTATCGCGCCGGGCCTGTACAAGCACGAAAAGCGTATTGCCGTACCGCTGCTGATTTCTAGCATTCTGCTGTTCTATGGCGGCATGGCCTTCGCCTACTTTGTGGTGTTCCCGATCATGTTCGGCTTCTTCGCCAGCGTGACCCCGGAAGGCGTGGCGATGATGACCGACATCGGCCAGTACCTAGATTTTGTCCTCACCCTGTTCTTCGCCTTTGGCGTCGCATTTGAGATCCCGATCGCCACCTTCCTGCTGATCTGGATCGGCGTGGTGGATGTCGCCACACTGCGTAAAAGTCGCCCCTACGTGGTGGTCGGCTGCTTTGTCGTCGGCATGGTGCTGACGCCGCCCGACGTGTTCTCGCAGACCTTGCTGGCGCTGCCCATGTGGATGCTGTTTGAGGCCGGCTTGTTGTGCGGCAGCCTAGTCAAGCGACGCCCTGACGAGGATGCAGCAGACAACACCGACAGCGAAGACGCGCCCCACGATCAACCGCCAGCCGCACAACCGTGAACCTGCTGCTACTCGAAGACGGCGACTTTATCGCCGCAGACCGCGTATTGCTGAGCGGGCGCCGCCTTAAACACCTGCAGGACGTGCACCGCGCTGAAGCCGGCGACAGCCTGCGGGTCGGTCGCCTCAACGGCCTGATGGGCAGCGGCCAGCTGCTGCGCCTGGATGCCGAGCACGCCGAACTGTCGGTGCAGTTCGATCAAGCGCCGCCTGAGAAACTGCCGCTTACCTTGCTGCTGGCCCTGCCCCGGCCGAAGATGCTGCGGCGCGTGCTGCAAACCGTCAGCAGCATGGGCGTACCTCGACTGATTCTGCTCAATAGCTATCGCGTTGAAAAAAGCTTCTGGCAGACCCCCTTTCTGGAGCCAGCAGCCATTCGCGAACAGCTGATTCTCGGTTTGGAACAAGCCCGCGATACCGTGCTACCCGAGGTGATCATCGAGAAGCGCTTCAAACCCTTTGTCGAAGATCATCTGCCACACCTCACCGCCGGCACTCTGGGCCTTGTCGGTCACCCTGGCGATTACCCGGCTTGCCCACGGGCAGTCGAACAGGCCATCACACTGGCCATCGGCCCGGAAGGCGGCTGGATTCCCTACGAAGTGGAAAAGCTTTCCGAAGCCGGCCTGCAACCCGTGCAACTGGGTGCGCGAATACTGCGGGTGGAGACAGCGGTTACTGCACTACTAGCGCGACTGTTTTAACCGGCATCCCTGCCCCGCAGGCGGGATGGCGCTGTATCCATCCACTAGCTCAAGGGGGTAGATGAGCAAAGCGTCATCCACCCTACACAACCTGCTTTTCGTGCCAATGCGCCGGCAGTAGCTGCCCCTTGAGAGCCGGCGCTTCCTCCAGCTGTACATCCCTCGCCGCCAACGGTTCACCACAGTCCGAGCACACCAGCACACCATGCATCGGCTGACCGCACGTGCGGTGAACATGCCGGATCGGTGCACCCTCGACTCCGCTCATATGGCGGTCGCCCCAATGCACCAGCGCCATGATGGCCGGGTACAGATCACGGCCTTTGGCGCTCAGGCAGTACTCCTCACGCAACGGCCGCTGCTGATAAGCCACTTTGTCCAGCACACCCGCTTCAGCCAGTTTTTTCAGGCGATCGGCCAGCACATGCCGGGTAATCCCCAAGCGTTTCTCGAACTCGTCAAAGCGACGAATTCCGAGAAAACACTCGCGCAGCACCAGCAACGTCCAGCGATCACCCACCACCGCCATCGTACGCGCCAGCGAACAGGGTTGTTGATCAAGCTCTTCCCAACGCATGACTCATCTCCGCAATCGATAAGGCACATTAGCTTGACAGGTTCCAAAATGGAACCGAGTATCGAGCCAGGTTCCAAAATAGAACTGACGGAGACTGCAATGACCGCACGTAACGCAATTCTGGTAGTCGGGGCCGGCGACGCCACCGGTGGCGCCATCGCTAAACGCTTCGCCCGTGAGGGCTATGTCGCCTGCGTGGCACGCCGTAATACCGATAAACTCGGCCCGCTGGTAGCCGAGATTGAAGCGGCCGGTGGTAGCGCGAGGGCCTTTGGCTGCGATGCTCGGGTAGAGGAGCAGGTGATTGACCTGTTCGCTACCATCGAGCGCGAGGTCGGCCCGCTGCATGCGGTGATCTTCAATATCGGCGCCAACGTGCAGTTTTCCATCACCGAAACCACTGAACGGGTCTACCGCAAGGTTTGGGAAATGGCCGCCCTGGCGGGCTTTCTCACCGGTCGTGAAGCGGCCAAGGTCATGCTACCGCGTGGCCAGGGCACCATCATCTTTACCGGTGCCACCGCCTCGTTACGCGGCCGGGCCAACTTCTCTGCCTTCGCCAGCGCCAAGTTTGCCCTGCGCGC
Organism: Pseudomonas sp. MIL19; assembly: GCF_028680365.1. Lineage (NCBI taxonomy): Bacteria > Pseudomonadati > Pseudomonadota > Gammaproteobacteria > Pseudomonadales > Pseudomonadaceae > Pseudomonas > Pseudomonas sp. MIL19. Next base: position 39,447 of record NZ_JAPPVG010000008.1, read on the forward strand.
CCTGGCCCAGAGCATGGCCCGTGAACTGGGCCCACAAGGCATCCATGTCGCTCATCCAATTATCGACGGCGCCATCGACACCGCTTTTATCCGCGACACCTTCCCCGCGCTGTACCAGCGCAAGGAACAGGACGGCATCCTCAACCCCGCGCATATTGCCGACACCTACTGGCAGATCCATTGTCAGCCGCGCGATTGCTGGGTGCATGAGCTGGATCTGCGCCCTTGGACGGAAACCTTCTAGCCACCACACGCCCAGCCAATAACAAGACCGCCCCGAGGAACATGCAATGAGCAAAACCGTTGAATTCTTTTTCGACTTTGGCAGCCCGGCCAGCTACCTGGCCTGGACCCAGCTACCGCAGATTGCCGATAAAGCCGGCGCCCAAATCATCTGGCGGCCGATGCTGCTCGGCGGTGTATTCAAAGCCACCGGCAACCAGTCGCCCGTGATGATCCCGAGCAAGGGCCGCTGGATGCTGCAGGATCTAGCCCGCTTCGCCGCACGCTATGGCGCCAGCATGCAGTTCAACCCGCACTTTCCGATCAATACCCTCACCCTGATGCGCGGCGCAGCCGGTTATCAGGGCAGCGAACGCTTCGAGCACTACGTGAAAACTCTCTTCGAGGCACTGTGGGTGCAACAGAAAAACCTCAGCAAGCCAGAGGTCGTGGCCGAAGTATTGAGCAGCGCGGGTTTCGACCTGACTGAGTTTGAGCAACTGGTCAGCGATGAAGCGGTCAAGGAACGCCTCAAGGCCACCACCGAAGAAGCCATCAAACGCGGCGTGTTTGGCGCACCGACCTTCTTCATCGGCGAGGAAATGCACTTCGGCCAGGATCGCCTGGACTTTGTCGCCGAAGCCCTCGCGCGCTAGCCGCGCTGTTAGCTCTCCAGCAGAAAGGTCACCGGCCCATCATTGACCAGATGCACCTGCATATCGGCGCCGAACTGGCCGGTAGCGACCTGCGGGTGTTTGGCGCGGGCCTGGGCAACCAGCAGGTCGAACAGCTCGGCACCCAACGCCGGCGGCGCGGCGCTGGAAAAGCTCGGGCGCAGGCCACTCTTGGTATCGGCGGCCAGGGTGAACTGCGAAACCAGCAACAAGCCACCGCTGACATCACTGAGCGACAAATTCATCTTGCCCGCCGCGTCGCTGAATACCCGGTAATTGAGCAGCTTGTGCAGGATTTTTTCGACGCTGCCCAGGGTGTCTTGCGGCTCGACGCCGACCAGCGCCAGCAGGCCCTGATCAATCGCACCAACCACTTCGCCTGCTACTTCTACTCGGGCGGCGCGTACGCGTTGGATCAGCGCCTTCATGCTTCATCCGGCGTCAGGTTGAGCAAGCGCCGCGCCATTTCATCTGCAGCCCGCACCAGAGCATCGGTAATGCCAACTTCGGCAGCCGAATGGCCGGCATCACGAATGATCTGTAGCTCGCTGTTAGGCCAGGTCTGGTGCAGGGCCCAAGCGTTATCCAGCGGGCAAATCACGTCATAACGGCCATGCACGATGACCCCAGGCAGGTGGGCGATTTTCGGCATATCACGCAGCAACTGGTCTTGCTCAAGAAAGGCGTTATTGACGAAATAATGGCATTCGATCCGGGCAATCGACAGGGCGCGATGGCTATCGGTGAAACGGTCGACCACCTGTGGATTAGGCCGCAGGGTGGCGGTACGGCCTTCCCAGCTAGACCAGGCCTTAGCCGCGTGCATTTGGGCGATCTGGTCAGGGCCGGTCAGGCGTTTATAGAACGCTTGCACCAGATCAGCGCGCTCATCCAGCGGGATCGGCGCCAGGTAATCCTCCCAATAATCAGGGAACAGGCGGCTAGCACCGGCCTGATAAAACCAGCTGATTTCCTGCGGGCGGCAAAGGAAGATGCCCCGCAGAATCAGCCCATGCACCCGTTCTGGATGCGCCTGCGCGTAAGCCAGGGCCAGGGTCGAGCCCCAAGAGCCGCCAAACAGCACCCATTTGTCGATACCCAACTGCTCGCGGATCACTTCCATGTCCTCGATCAGCGCCTGGGTGGTGTTGTTTTCCAGGCTGGCGTGAGGAGTGGATCGCCCACACCCGCGCTGATCGAAGGTCACGATGCGATAGAGATTAGGGTCGAAATAGCGGCGACTGGCCGCATCACAACCGGCACCAGGACCGCCATGGATAAACACTACAGGCAAGCCATCCGGCGAACCGCTTTCGTCCACATAAAGCACATGCGGTGCCTGCACCGCCAGCTCATGACGGGCGTAGGGTTTAATCTCCGGATACAAGGTCTGCATGGCATGCTCCTGACTTGACCTGAATAAAGCGTTGCGTAACGTAGACGGGCTTGCGCTAGATAACCGCGGCGCAGCCGCTTGACGCTCTGCCGGGCATCATAACCATGAAACAGGAGTTGAGCATGCCAACACGGATATTTGCCTGGGCTTTCTTGATGTTTTGCGCCCTGCTCACCGGTTGCGGCGCCAAGGACGATCCGCAGGCCGCGCTGGAGGCCGCGCTGGAGGCCGCCTTACAACAACTGCAGGACAATCTGGAAGCGAAGAACAACAGCGCAGTGCTTGAGCAGTTGCACCCGCAGTTCTCGGCGCAGGGCGAATTGGATCGCGAGTGGGCAAAGCGCACCTTGTTGCTACTGTTTATGCGCCACAAGAACATCAAGGTGCTGGCCCTGAGCAAGCACAGCGACATCGACGCGACCTACCGTGAGAAAGGCCACACCGAGGCTCAGATCGGCCTGACCGGCGCCGAAGGCCTGATCCCCGACAGCGCCCGCCATTACAGCGTGAAGCTGGAGTGGTGGCGGGAAGGCGATGAGTGGAAGCTGGCACGCCTAAGCTGGGAATAGCCTCTCAGTGCTGACTTCAAAAAGCTGAAGGACTAAACAGCCTGCTGCGGGCACAGCGTCGCGTAAGCTTCACCGAACACATCAGCACCCCCGCTTTGACACACTGGCGATCAACCCGGTCCAGGCCAATCACATGAGAGCCTGGCCCGCTGCGCTGATTTAGCGCGCTTGATCCATCTCGGCATCCGTGCGCCGCCAGATCAACTCGCGGGTGTCATAGCCGCGACTGCGCGCTTCTTCGAGTAGCGTCGTGCGGTTTTGCGCGCTGAGTTCCTGATCACGCGTCAACAGCCAGAGGTACTGGCGATTGGGGTGGCCGACCAGTGCTGTTTGATAGTCGTCATCCAGGTAGAGCACCCAGTACTCGCCCTTGGTCAGACCAGGCAGTAAGTTACTGGCCCAGTTATCGAAGCGCACCCACAGCTTGCTGGTTTCGCCTGGTACCTGAGCCACGGCCTGGCCCTGCACTTGCTGCACGTCGCCATCGAAGGTACGGCAGCGGTTGATCACGCCAAGCGCGCCACCTTCTTGCACGCTGTAAATGGCCTCGGACTGCGCGCAGTTGCGCTGGAAGAACATCGGCAAACGCGCCTGTTCATACCACGTGCCCTGATAGCGCTGCAGATCAACCTGCTCCACGGTTTTCGGCGGCACTGTTCCCGTACCAGAGTTCGCACATCCCACCAAGGCTACCGCTGCGGCCAACACCGCCAACAGGCGCATCACTGCAGTCCCTTGCCGGAAAACAGCAAGACCTGCTCACCCGCGTACTGCACGCTGATAAAGCGCTGTTCATTGCCCCAAGTGCAGCTGGAGATACCGAGGGCACCGGAACACTCAGATGGTTTACCCAGCAAGTTTTCGACCTCGACCTTGCTCATCCCCGGCTTAAGCTGGGCGTAATTATCCTGATTAACCTTGTTGCAAGCCGTCAATAACAGGCAACTGGCAAATAGTGCGGCAACGCGCAGAGACATAATGAACTCCTGAGGGAATAACCAAGACCAGCTTGGCATAGCAATAACCAACCTGCCCGCTTGGACGCTAAAAGCGCGAGCCTGGTTCCAACAGAAAGGCAGATTCTTCAGCGCTGGAGCTACGCCCAAGAATTTGATTGCGATGGGGGAAACGGCCAAAACGGGCGATGACCCGCTGATGACGCTCGGCATAGTCCAAGTAACCGGCAAACAGCTCGTGCTCGGCGGCTGTCGCCTCCTGAGTAAGCGCTTGAAACAGCCGAACGGCCTGATTCTGTAGCGCCAGGTCCTCGGCATGTTCGAGCACCAGGTAGACAAATACCCGCTGAATCGGCGGTAACTGCTGATCCCACCCCTGGGCCAGCCCGCGCAACGCTGACGCACGGGCCAGTGCGTCGCCAGCAAAGGCGCGCGGGGTGTCACGAAAAATCATGCGCGGCAGCTGATCGAGCAACAGCAAGGTTGCCAGCCAGCCTTCAGGCTCGCCAAGCCAGTCTTGCAATTGCCCGGCGAGCGCCTGTTCGACCAGCCCGCCACATTGCTCGCGGGCCAGTTCATCCTGGCGCTCCTGCTTGGCAAACCACAGCGCCGTACGATTGGCCGCCACCTCGGCAGCCGTCACGCTGGGGCCGCTGCCGGCCGCACCAAATCACCAGTCGAGCAACGGCTGCCAGGGCGCGCTCATCGCTTACTCGCGGTGATAGGCGCTGATGCGCAGCACTTCTTCCTTGGAACCGAGGAAGACCGCGACACGCTGGTGCAGCGAGGTCGGCTGAATATCGAGGATACGCTGGGTGCCGTTGGTGGCCACGCCGCCAGCCTGCTCGATGATCATCGCCATGGGGTTGGCTTCGTACATCAGGCGCAGCTTGCCCGGCATCGACGGGTCACGGCTGTCACGCGGGTACATAAACACGCCGCCACGGGTGAGGATGCGGTGCACATCGGCAACCATCGCCGCGACCCAGCGCATATTGTAGTTCTTGCCCAACGGTCCGGTCTCGCCCGCCAGCAACTCGCTGACATAACGCTGTACCGGCGCCTCCCAATGGCGCTGGTTGGACATGTTGATGGCGAACTCTTTGGTGGCTTCCGGCACCTTGATGTCATCGTGAGTCAGAACGAAGCTGCCCAGTTCGCGGTCGAGGGTGAAACCTTTGACGCCGTCACCGAGGGTCAACATCAGCATGGTCTGCGGGCCGTAGATCGCATAACCCGCGCATACCTGCTCGGTACCCGGCTGCAGGAACGCTTCTTCGCCCAGGTCACCCTCAGCGCCGTTGCGATCTGGGCAACGCAGCACCGAGAAGATGGTGCCGACCGAGACGTTCACGTCGATGTTGCTGGAGCCGTCCAGCGGATCGAATACCAGCAGGTAAGCACCTTTCGGGTACTTGCCAGGGATCTGGTAAGCGTTGTCCATCTCCTCGGAGGCCATGCCGGCCAGGTGACCGCCCCACTCGTTGGCTTCCAGCAGAATCTCGTTGGAAATCACGTCGAGCTTTTTCTGCACCTCGCCCTGCACGTTTTCGGTGCCCATGCTGCCCAATACGCCGCCCAGTGCGCCCTTGGATACCTGATGGCTGATTTCCTTACAGGCGCGGGCCACTACTTCGATAAGAAACCGCAAATCCGCCGGAGTATTGTTGCTGCGGGTTTGTTCAATCAGGTAGCGGCTGAGGGTAACGCGGGACATGGAGGGCTCCGGAGGGTATGAAATCGCGCGCAGTTTACCTCTTTAGAGGGCAACGTGCCTTAGCGCTGGATGGAAGGCTGCGTCCAGCCACTCAGGCCAGACTGCACACCCGATTACGTCCTTCGTGCTTGGCCTGATAAAGCGCGGCATCGGCCACTTGCAACAACTCATCCAACGCCTGCCCTTGCTCAGGCCACAGCGCCAGGCCAGCCGACAGGGTCACATAGCGGGCGCCGCCGCGTGTTGGCAGCGGGTGGGCCGCTAGCTCACGGCAGATGGAATCCAAGCGCGCGCGTGCCTCTGGAGCATCGGCACGGGGCAGAATCAGCAGGAACTCTTCGCCACCAATGCGAAATACCGCATCTGAACTGCGCAGATTCTCCAACAAGTGCTGCGCGACGCCCTTGAGCACATCATCGCCTTCTAAGTGACCGTACTCGTCGTTGAGTAGCTTGAAGTGATCAAGGTCGATCAGGGCCAGTGAAATCGGCGAATGCTCACGCTGCGCCACCGCCAGCTCACGGGCAAAGAACTCATCCAGATAACGGCGGTTGTACAGCCCAGTGAGCGGATCACACAGTGCCTGTTCCTGCAGCTGCTCATGCAGCCTGGTGATGGTGCGCAAACGCTCTTCACTCAAGGCAAGGGCTTCGGCCAGTTTCAATTCGCTGAGATGCCGCTGGGTAACATCACGCAAATAGAGCATTTGCCCCAGCGTTAACGTGCCACGCTGGGTAATCCGCTCGATGGCGCGTATGCGTACTTCGAAATAACGGGCTGAGCTGGCCAGGGTCAGTAACCGGTCATGCTCAACCTGCACCGATTGGCTCAACAGCTGGTGCAAATCCGCGCCGAGGATCGGCCAATCCACCAACTGTCGCCCCTGCCAGCCACTGCGCAGGCCAACCAGCTTTAAGGCTGCCGGGTTGGCCTCAATCACGCGCAACTGTGCATCCACCACCAACACCGGGTCGAGCAGCGCATCCAGTAACAGATGACGGGCCACGGGCAGTAGGTCAAACAGCCGCACCCCCACAATCAACCAGGCAAACGCCACCAGGGTAAAAGCAAAACTGAAGGGCGTCGGGTCGAAGCCGAACAGCATCCAGCCGAACACCACGTAGCTGATATTGGCGACCCAGGGCACCGCCGTGACGACAACGAAGGCCAGATAGTGGCGACGATGCACGCCATAGCTGACGATGGCCGCGCGCAGCACCACGCCCATGCAGAAGGTCATAAACAGGTAGACATACACGGCCGCGGCGTAGAACAACGGCCCATGTTGGTAGCGGATGGGGGCGCCCGGCGCATCACTCATCGGTGCCGTGCCGACAGCGTAAAACAAGCCATGCCAGGGATTGCTTAGGGCAACCAGCCAAATCAGCAACGGCACCACGGCCAGGCCTAGCGCGCTGCGCAGCGGCAACGGCTGCCGCACGCTGTTGACGTACTGCCAGAGGAATACCGCCCAAAAGGTCGGCGTCATCAGAATCCCCGGCCAGGCCATGCTCGCCCAGAACACTTTGCACTGCGGGCCTTGCGCCGCCATCTCCAGACTCGCCGCAACCATCCACCAGAGACTGGCCAGATGCAGCACGATAAAGCTCTCGCGCCCGGGGAAATAGCGCTGGCGCTTAACCCAGCGCGCCAGCAACAGCACGCCAATGCACACCGCGCCCGTCAAAAGCACCGGGGCACTCAGCGCCCAGCCGGAATTACCGCAGGCATTCATCGGGAGGGCACTGCCAGGGAGAACAGCTGTATGTGATCGCCCGTCACATCCGGCAAGCACGCGGAGAAGCCCAAAAGACGGGTCATAGTTGTAATACGCAAGGGCCTTCCTGACCTCTAACGCCGAACAATTGAAGGCGCTAACCATACTGCAAAATCGTTAAAGGGCCTGCCTTTATTTCTGCGTGCAAGCGCTACCCGGTACTCGGCTGGCAAACAGACGCCGCGCCGCCGAGGCAGCCGCATCCTATCTAATAGCGCGAAACACTCGACGCATCAGCGCAAACAAGACCATTCCTCCGCCACGCAGCCGTACAAAAGATGACCAGCGAGCAGATTGTCATTCCAAAAAACTTCAGGCCCGCTATCATCGCCCGCCGCCTAACCGACGCACGCCCTCGCTGATGAAAAACAACCTGATTGCCGCAGCCGAACTCGACCGCCTGGACACCTGGGCCAAATACACTGCTGACATGTGCCACAGCTGCATGTCCAGCTGCTGCACGCTGCCGGTCGAGGTGCGCCTCAACGACCTGATCCGCATTGGCGTGGTCGACGAGTTTGAGCGCAGCGAGCCGCTGAAAAATATCGCCAAGCGCCTGCAAAAAGACGGCCTGGTCGAACGTTTCCACCAGAAGTCGGGCATCTTCACCCTGGTGCGCATGAGCAACAACGACTGCTACTACCTCGATCGTAAAACCCGCCTGTGCACCATCTACGAAAAGCGCCCGGACACCTGCCGCAACCACCCGAAGATCGGCCCGCGCCCAGGTTATTGCGCGTACAAGCCAAAGAGCTAAGTAACGGGGTTGAGCGGATGCGCGGCGCAATCGCTCGCCTGGAAAAACGTGTGCGCTAGCGCCCTGAACGCCTTAAGCACGCAGCCCGTCTGCGACTAAAAAACGCATCTGCACCATCATCAACAGTCCCTGCGGCCACTAAAAAGCCCCCATCAACATCTGCTGACGGGGGCTTTTTAGTGATCAATGTCCAGTGAATTACAGCTCAGCCGCGCGCGCCTCATCACGTTGGGCTAAGCGCCCTGCACTGGTCTTGGGCTTGATCAGGCTGAAATCGATCAGGCTCTTAGGCTGCGCGGGGTTGCCGATCAGTAGCGGCATTGCTTGGAAGTCACTGCTCACCACGCTCTTGTGCGCGTCGTACTCATCAAAGCTCAGGCCGGCCAAGTCGGCCCAGGTGTGGATAAAGTGCGATGAGCTGTACGGCCGCGACAGCGTGGCGGTGAAGTCACGGGGTTGCTGCGCCTGCCACTGGGGCGAATTCCACAAGATAAACGGCACGGTGTACATCGGGCTGGTCGGCGCGGCCTCGTTACGGCCCAGCACGTCGGGCTTGGGTGCATCGAATACCGCTTCGCCGTGATCAGAGAGGTAGAGCAACATGCCATTGGCCTGCGCGCCTGCTAAATCCTTGATCAAGCTGGCCACCACATGGTCGTTATACAGCACCGCGTTGTCGTAGCTGTTATAGGTCGGCAGCTGATCATCCGTAACATTGGCCGGGACACCAGCACGGTCCGTAAAGCGTTCGAACTCAGGCGGATAGCGGTACTGGTAGCTCATGTGCGTGCCCAACAGGTGCACCACAATAAATTTGCGCGGCGCGCCATCGGCCAGCACCCTGGCAAAAGGCGCCAGCACGTCACCGTCATACTGGCGGGCGTTCTGTTCACGGTTATTGTTCAGGTAAAACTGCTCATCTGCCTGCTCAGAAAAGGTCGTGAGCATGGTGTTGCGCTTGGTCATGGTCTGCTGGTTGGTGATCCAGTAGGTCTTGTAGCCCGCCTGCTTCATCAGGTTGATCACCGATGGCGTGGTCAGGTAGCGCTCGGGGTGTTCCTGATCGGCAAAGGTCAGCACCTGCTGCAAGGCTTCGATGGTGTAAGGACGCGGGGTCACCACGTTATCAAACACCTGCAACTGATCGCGCAGTGCATCCAGCTCCGGTGTGGTCGCACGCGGGTAACCATACAGGCTCATGCGCTGACGGTTGGTCGACTCACCGATCACCAAAACCAACGTAGCGGGCTGTCCCGCATGGGTATCCTGCAAATTGGCCAAGGGTGGGATGCTGGCGTTTTCAGCCAACAGCACCTGCATATTGGCCAGTTGCTCACTGTAATTCTTATAGCCCACCGCCAACTGCCAAGGCGTGGCCGCTTCAATGCGCTGGGCAAAGTTATCAAAGCCTGCCTGCCAGCTGTCGTGTTTAGTGAACTGGCGTAGTGCCGGATAGCCCACCGAGACGAACACCGCCAGGGCCGCCGCAAACAATGCGCCAGGACGCGACAGGTAGACCGGACGCACCTTGCGCCACAACAGCCAACCACCCAGGCCATAGGCCGCGAAGGCTGGCAGCATCCACCAGGCGAAATACTGAATCAGGTACTCGCGGCTCTCATTCATGTTCGATTCGAACATGATAAAAATCACGCTCTGCGAGAACTCCTGACCGTAGACCAGAAAGTAGCCAAAACTGCCCAACGAGCACAGCCACAGCAATGTGCCAATCACCGCCGCCAACTGGCGGGCGCGGGCCGGCCACAGCAACAACGGCACCAGCCACAACGCGCTGACCAGAAATGCCTGACGAAAGCCGGAAAACCCCGCCGTACCGGTCAGCTGAATCAATAACTGGGTAACGCCGGAGAAATACCAGAAGAATAAAAAAGCCCAGCCTAACCCAGCCCAATCCACGCGCTGGCGCGGCGACGCTTGTAATGCTGCAGACATGGCGACCTCATGACATCTAAATGACTGCGGTCTTTATGCCAGCCGCTCTGTGAAAATTCCGTCAAACACCCTGATTCAGTGAGCAATTTTTTACCCACCCAAGAAAAAGCCCCCGCCGGCTCTCGCCGGCGGGGGCTTTTCAGTTAGCTAGAACTGGATCAGTTCTTGGCTTTCTTGGCAGCGCGGGTACGCTCGCCTTCGTCGAGGATCTTCTTACGCAGACGGATCGACTTCGGCGTCACTTCACACAGCTCGTCGTCCTGGATGAATTCCAGAGCCTGTTCCAGGGTGAAGCGAACAGGTGGAACCAGAGCGATGGTTTCGTCTTTACCCGAAGCACGCATGTTGTCGAGCTTCTTGCCCTTGGTAGGGTTAACGCCCATATCAGTATCACGGCTGTTCAGGCCGACGATCTGACCGTTGTAGATTTCCTGACCGTGCTCAACAAACAGCTTGCCGCGTGCTTGTAGGGTTTCCAGGGAGTAGGTCAGTGCCTTGCCGGTTTCAACCGAAACCAGTACGCCGTTCTGACGACCGGACATCTGGCCCGACTTCATGGTGTCGTAGCGATCGAAGATCGAGGTCAGGATGCCAGCACCGTTGGTCAGGGTCAGGAACTGGTTACGGAAACCGATCAGACCGCGCGCTGGGATGTTGTATTCCAGACGTACACGGCCTTTGCCATCCGGCACCATGTTGGTCAGGTCGCCTTTACGCAGGCCCATTTCTTCCATGACCTTGCCCTGGGATTCTTCCGGGGTGTCGATGGTGACGTTCTCGAACGGTTCCTGCTTCACGCCGTCGACTGTACGGATGATCACTTCCGGACGACCCACACCCATTTCGAAGCCTTCGCGACGCATGGTTTCGATCAGTACCGAGAGGTGCAGCTCACCACGGCCGGAGACCTTGAACTTGTCAGCGCTGTCGCCTTCTTCAACACGCAGGGCCACGTTGTACAACAGCTCTTTGTCCAGACGCTCTTTGATGTTACGGCTGGTGACGAACTTGCCTTCTTTACCGCAGAACGGCGAATCGTTGACCTGGAAGGTCATGGATACGGTTGGCTCGTCGACGGTCAGCGGGGTCATCGCCTCAACATGGTTGATGTCGCACAGGGTGTCGGAGATGAACAGCTGGTCCATACCGCTGACGCAAACGATGTCGCCGGCGCCTGCTTCTTCAACGTCTACACGGTGCAGGCCATGGTGACCCATCAGCTTGAGGATACGACCGTTACGCTTCTTACCGTCAGCGCCAATCGCCACAACTGGGGTGTTCGGCTTGACCTTGCCACGCGCAATACGGCCAACGCCGATGATGCCGAGGAAGCTGTTGTAGTCCAGTGCGGAGATTTGCATCTGGAACGGACCATCAACGTCAACCGCTGGGGCCGGCACGTTGTCGACGATGGACTGGTACAGCGGGTCCAAGTTCTCGCTCATTTCAGCGTGATCCAGGCCAGCAACACCGTTCAGTGCCGAGGCGTAGACGACTTTGAAGTCCAGCTGATCTTCGGTCGCGCCGAGGTTGTCGAACAGGTCGAATATCTGATCCAGAACCCAGTCAGGACGCGCACCCGGACGGTCAATCTTGTTGATCACGACGATCGGACGCAGGCCAGCTTCGAAGGCCTTTTTGGTCACGAAGCGGGTTTGCGGCATCGGGCCGTCTTGGGCGTCAACCACCAGCAGCACGGAGTCAACCATCGACATCACGCGCTCTACTTCGCCACCGAAGTCGGCGTGGCCGGGGGTGTCAACGATGTTGATGTGGTAGCCACCCCAGTTGATCGCGGTGTTCTTGGCCAGAATGGTAATGCCGCGCTCTTTTTCCTGGTCGTTGCTGTCCATCACGCGCTCGTCGTTGAGCTCGCTGCGTTCCAGGGTGCCGGATTGACGCAGCAGGGCGTCAACCAGGGTGGTCTTACCATGGTCAACGTGGGCAATGATGGCGATGTTGCGTAGTTTCTCGATCACGTGTGTATCTCAATCAGAGGATTCGGTGTGCCGCCTAGTGTAGGCGGCGAGTATTAACTAAATGCGATTTCTGCTCGGCGGCGTAAAAGCCTGCTTCACGCCGCCGGTATGTCGGGAGGGCGATGGCGAATGCTACCGCCATTCAACCCAGGCGTCTTATGTCGGACGATAAACGCGCACATTGGCATGCCCCTCGCTCAACAGGTGATGGGCATGCAAACGGCTCATGACGCCCTTATCGCAATACAGCAGGTATTGCCGCGCGTCATCCAGCTCTTTAAAGCGGCTGTTCAACGCATAGAAGGGCAGCGTTTGCACCTCTATACCGGGCAGTTCGAGCGGATGCTCTTCGGCATTATCCGGGTGACGGATATCGATGATGACCTGGCCGGCCAGCGCTTCGCTAACCTCCTCAACCTTAACGTCCTTGCCCAGCTCGTCGATCACTTTATCGATCGGCAGCAAGGTCGCGCGCTCTAGGGCGCGGTCGAGGACCGCCATGTCGAACTGACCTTCTTCATGCTCGACCCGCGGCTTCTTTGCCCGGGTGGTCGGGTTGACCGAAATCACCCCGCAGTATTCCGGCATGTGCTTGGCAAATTCGGCGGTGCCGATCTGCGTGGCGGTGTCGATGATGTCTTGTTTATGGCTGGCCAGCAGCGGACGCAGCACCAGCATATCGGTGGCCGAGTCGATTACCGCAAGGTTGGTCAAGGTCTGGCTGGAAACTTGGGAGATCGCCTCACCGGTCACCAGCGCCTCAATCTGCAGGCGCTCAGCCATGCGTGTAGCCGCGCGCAGCATCATGCGCTTGAGGATCACGCCCATGTGGCTGTTATCGACTTTACCGAGAATCTCGCCCAGCACTTCCTCAAATGGCACGCTAATAAACAGCACGCGCTGCGAGCTGCCGTACTTTTGCCAGAGGTAGTGCGCCACTTCCATCACGCCCAGCTCGTGAGCACGACCGCCGAGGTTAAAGAAGCAGAAATGCGTGACCAGGCCGCGGCGCATCATCTGGTAGGCGGCAACAGTGGAGTCGAAACCACCGCTCATCAACACCAGGCTCTGCTCCAGCGAACCCAGTGGATAACCGCCCAAACCTTGGTGCTGGTGATGAATCACGAACAGGCGCTGGTCGCGGATTTCCATGCGCACCACAACGTCGGGGTCTTTCAGCGAGATACCGGCCGCACCACACTGCTGACGCAACTGGCTGCCAACATAGCGCTCGATATCCATGGAGCTGAACGCATGTTTACCGGCACGCTTGCAGCGTACGGCGAAGATTTTGCCCGGCAGCTGATCGGCGAAGTGCTGTTTGCACTTTGCCAGCACGTCATCGAAGTCACCCAGCGGGTATTCATCGACCTGCAAAAAATGCGTGATACCCGGCGTGCAGCTCAGGCGTTCGATCATCGCCTGCAGGGTTTTCGGCTCACTGATCTGGGTTTCGACTTCCAGGTTGTCCCACACACCACTGACCTGCAGCTGTGGATCGAACTCACGCAAAACCGATCGAATATTCTTCGCCAGCTGCCGGATAAAGTGCTTACGCACCGGCCGACTTTTAATGGTGATTTCTGGGAAGACTTTAACGATCAGTTTCATGAAAACTATGAGTGCCGAGGCTGCGAAAAAACAGGGGCGCGGATTATAGCGGAAATTGCTCACGCTTTGATCAAAAATCCTCACCGAGACAAATCGCGCACCATAAAAGAGCACAAAGAAAATAAGGTGCATTTAAATGGTGCAAATAATACTACCGAAAGGCCGCTCAGCCCCCGCCACCCCTGAGTTTCAAGGCTCGCATCCATTTCCGTGCACTGGCATGCAATTTGCTCCCTTGTGAGGCAGGGTACGCCGACGGACTATGCCGGCGCGCCGTACCATATTATTGAGGGGCTCAGCATTCGAGCCTTAGCCACCTGGAGGACAGCATGTCGAAGTCGATTCAACTTATTAAAGAACACGACGTGAAGTGGGTTGACCTGCGCTTCACTGACATTCGCGGCAAGCAGCACCACATCAGCATGCCAGCACGCGACGCACTGGACGAAGACTTCTTCGAAGTCGGCAAGATGTTCGACGGCTCCTCCATCGAAGGCTGGAAAGGCATCGAAGCATCCGACATGATTCTGCTGCCGGATGACAACTCCGCGGTACTGGACCCATTCACCGAAGAGCCGACTCTGATCCTGGTGTGCGACGTGATTGAGCCGTCGACCATGCAGGGCTACGAGCGCGACCCACGCGCCATCGCCAAGCGTGCCGAAGAGTTCCTGAAAACCACCGGCATCGGCGACACCGTATTTGTTGGCCCGGAGCCAGAGTTCTTTATTTTCGACTCGGTTAAGTACAAGTCGGATATGTCGGGCTCGATGTTCAAGATTTTCTCCGAGCAGGCTTCGTGGAACAGCGACGCTGACAACGATGGCCGCCAGGGCAACAACGGTCACCGCATAGGCGTGAAAGGCGGCTACCTGCCGACTCCGCCAGCTGACTCGGATCACGAAATCCGTACCGCCATGTGCAACGCTCTGGAAGAAATGGGCCAGATCGTTGAAGTGCACCACCACGAAGTGGCAGCCGGGCAAAACGAAATCGGGGTGAAATTCAACACTCTGGTTGCCAAAGCTGACGAAGTGCAGACCCTCAAGTACTGCGTACACAACGTTGCTGAAGCCTACGGCCGTACCGCCACCTTCATGCCGAAGCCACTTTACGGCGACAACGGTTCGGGCATGCACGTACACATGTCCATCGCCAAAGATGGCAAGAACACCTTCGCGGGTGAAGGCTATGCCGGTCTGTCCGACACTGCCCTGTACTTCGTTGGCGGCATCATCAAGCACGGTAAGGCGCTGAACGCCTTGACCAACCCGGCTACCAACTCCTACAAGCGTCTGGTACCAGGCTTCGAAGCGCCGGTCATGCTGGCCTACTCGGCCCGTAACCGTTCCGCATCGATCCGTATTCCTTACGTCGCCAGCCCACGCGGCCGTCGTATCGAAGCACGCTTCCCGGACCCGGCTGCCAACCCGTACCTGTGCTTCGCGGCACTGCTGATGGCAGGTATCGACGGTATCCAGAACAAGATCCACCCTGGCGATGCAGCCGACAAGAACCTCTACGACCTGCCACCAGAAGAGTCCAAGCTGATCCCGCAAGTGTGCGGCAGCCTGAAAGAAGCACTGGAAGCACTGGAAGCCGACCACGACTTCCTGCTCAAGGGCAACGTCTTCACCAAGGACTTCCTGGAATCCTTCACCGAGCTGAAATCGGAAGAAGAAATCAAGGTTCGCACCTTCGTACACCCGCTGGAATACGACCTGTACTACAGCGTCTAACACCGCACGCCACACAAAAGGCCACCTTCGGGTGGCCTTTTTGCATATCTATTCTGCCTACTGCCAAGCACCCAGCGCCTTTAAGCCCGATGTTTTCTGCGCCGGTATACGCCACACCATCTGCGCGCTTGCCAGGGCGTCTAAGCAGTGCAACGCTTAGGGCACATTAACTGGGAGAGTCCGGCATGCGCCCTCTACTCATCTGCCTACTGCTGGGCCTGGCTTTACCGGCCAATGCACAGATCTACAAATACACCGACGCCAATGGCAACACGGTATTCACCGACCAGCCGCCAGAGGGCCAAGCGGCAGAAAGTATCGCGCTACCCGCCACCAATAGCGTGTCGATGCCGGCGCCCAGCGTTCCAGCTGCACCGCCAACCGACAACGCCCTTGAAAAGGCTGCACCCTACAGCACCCTAGAGTTGACGGGGCTACCCACGGATGAGGCCATGCGCGCCAACAATGGCACCTTCAGCGTCGGTGTGACGATAGAGCCGCGCCTGGCCAATAACCACCGCCTGCGTCTACTGCTCGATGGCAAGCCCTATGGCCAGCCGAGCAACGTGCCGCGCCTGCAAGTCATCAATGCCGATCGCGGCGAGCACAGCATGGCCGTGGAAGTACTTAGTGGCGAGCAGTCGATCCAGCAAAGCGCCACCACAACCTTTACCGTGCAGCGGGTCAACACCAGCAGCCCGGCCCTGCGACCGCCAGCACCCACGCCAAAACCCAAACCGGCACCCTAACCTATGCGCAACCTGTTGTTCTGCAGCCTGATGCTGCTGGCCCTGCCCTCCCTGGCGCAGGTCTACACCTATATAGACGCCGAAGGAAATCGGGTTTTCACCGACAAACCCAAGTCGGGCAATGCCGAGCGCGTCGAGTTGGCGCCCAGCAACTCAATGCCGGCAATCCAGACACCCAGCGTCACCCAGGTTGTCAGCGCACCACCAGAACCGGCGCAGCGTTACAGCCTGCTGCGCATTCTGGTGCCGCAGCCCGACGCCACCATCCGCGACAGCGCCGGCAACCTGATAGTCAGCATCAACAGCGAGCCCGGCCTGTTTGCGCAGCACAGCTATCGCCTGCTACTGGACGGCCAACCCGTGGGCGAAGTGGGCAGCAGCCCGGTGTTCCCGCTGGAGAATATCGACCGCGGCACCCATCAACTGGCGGTGGAAGTCATTGACCAGGCAGGTCGCATCATCGAGCGCACGCCCACGCAACCCTTCCATATGCAGCGCATTTCCCTGGCGCAGAAGCGCAAGGTCAATCCCTGCAAGAAAGCGGATTACGGCGTACGCCCGGAATGCCCGCTTAAGGACAAGCCACCGGAAAAGAAAGACATCCCCTTCGTTCCGTTCATCTAACCACCACAGCGCACCAAACCAGTGCGCATATTGCCCGGCATTTCTATACTCTCCCTGTTTTGGGTCGCGTCATACGGCCCCGCTGCGCTGAAAAGCAGCTAATTTCCGGCATCCCACGGCCAAACACGCTTCTTTTCGGGGCTTTGGTTTGCTTCTTGCATTTTCCAGCTGCATTGCTGGAACCCAAGGGTCTGCTGACATCCCACTATGATCATCAATGACGCACTGCATCGCCTGCTCCTGGACAACCTGACCACTGCCACGCTGCTGCTCAACGACGACCTGCGCCTTGAGTACATGAACCCGGCAGCGGAGATGCTCCTCGCCGTCAGCGGCCAGCGCAGCCATGGCCAGTTCATCAGTGAGCTGTTTACCGAGTCCAGCGAAGCACTGAGTGCGCTGCGCCAGTCCGTGCAACACGCACATCCGTTCAACAAACGCGAAGCCGTGCTGACCTCGGTTAATGGCCAGACGTTGACCGTCGACTACGCCGTGACCCCGGTCCTCAGCCGCGGTGAAACCCTGCTGCTGCTTGAAGTGCACCCGCGCGACCGCCTGCTGCGTATCACCAAGGAAGAGGCGCAGCTGTCAAAGCAGGAAACTACCAAAATGCTGGTGCGCGGCTTGGCCCATGAAATCAAGAACCCCCTCGGCGGCATCCGCGGCGCCGCGCAGTTACTGGCCCGCCAACTGCCCGAAGAGAGCCTCAAGGATTACACCAATGTGATCATCGAGGAGGCCGACCGCCTACGTAACCTGGTCGACCGCATGCTCGGTTCGAACAAGCTGCCCTCGCTGGCCATGACCAATGTGCATGAAGTACTAGAGCGCGTATGCAGCCTGGTGGAAGCCGAGAGCCAAGGCAGCATCATTTTGGTGCGTGACTACGACCCGAGCATTCCGGATGTGCTGATCGACCGCGAGCAGATGATCCAGGCGGTGCTGAATATCGTACGCAACGCCATGCAGGCACTCGCCGCGCAGAGCGACCTGCGCCTGGGGCGCATTACCTTGCGCACCCGCACATTGCGCCAGTTCACCATTGGCCATTGCCGCCATCGCCTGGTAACCAAAATCGAAATTATCGATAACGGCCCCGGCATCCCCGCCGAACTGCAAGAAACCATCTTCTACCCCATGGTCAGCGGGCGTGCCGACGGCACCGGGCTGGGCCTGGCCATTACCCAGAACATCATTAGCCAGCACCAAGGCCTGATCGAGTGCGAGAGCCATCCTGGCCATACCGTGTTCTCGATCTTCCTGCCTCTGGAACAAGGAGTAACGCCGTCATGAGCAGCAGTGAAACCGTCTGGATTGTCGATGACGACCGCTCTATCCGCTGGGTCCTGGAAAAGGCTCTGCAACAGGAAGGCATGACCACCCAGAGTTTTGACAGCGCCGACGGCGTCCTCAGCCGCCTGACCCGGCAGCAGCCCGATGTCATCCTCTCCGATATCCGCATGCCCGGCGCCAGTGGCCTTGAGCTGCTGGCGCGCATTCGTGAGATGCACCCGCGCCTGCCGGTGATCATCATGACCGCGCACTCCGACCTCGACAGCGCCGTGGCCTCCTATCAGGGCGGGGCGTTTGAATACCTACCCAAGCCATTCGACGTTGACGAAGCCGTCGCCCTGGTCAAGCGCGCCAACCAGCACGCCCAGGAGCAGCAAGGTCTTAGCGTACCGATCGAGCAGCCGCCCACGCCGGAGATCATCGGTGAAGCACCGGCGATGCAGGAGGTGTTCCGCGCCATCGGCCGCCTCTCACATTCCAATATCACCGTATTGATTAACGGTGAGTCCGGCACGGGTAAGGAGCTGGTTGCTCACGCCCTGCACCGCCACAGCCCGCGGGCAGCCTCACCGTTTATCGCCCTGAACATGGCGGCGATCCCCAAAGACCTCATGGAGTCCGAGCTGTTCGGCCATGAAAAAGGTGCCTTTACCGGAGCGGCCAATCAACGTCGCGGGCGCTTCGAGCAGGCCGACGGCGGCACCCTGTTTCTCGACGAAATCGGCGACATGCCGGCCGACACGCAAACCCGCCTGCTGCGCGTACTGGCGGACGGCGAGTTCTACCGGGTCGGTGGCCACACCCCGGTCAAGGTGGATGTGCGTATCATTGCCGCCACCCACCAGAACCTGGAAATACTGGTGCAAGCCGGCAAGTTCCGCGAAGACCTGTTCCACCGCCTCAACGTGATTCGCATCCACATCCCACGCCTGTCTGATCGCCGTGAAGATATCCCCACCCTGGCGCGGCATTTTCTTAGCCGCGCCGCGCTGGAACTGGCCGTTGAACCAAAACTGCTGAAAAGTGAAACCGAAAACTACCTGGCGCAGCTCCCTTGGCCGGGTAACGTGCGCCAACTGGAAAACACCTGCCGCTGGATTACCGTCATGGCCTCAGGCCGTGAAGTGCATGTCGGCGACCTACCGCCCGAGCTGCTCAGCCAGCCACAGGAAAACGCTCCGGCCAGCAGCTGGGAACAGGGTTTGCGGCAGTGGGCGGAGCAGGCACTGGGCCGCGGCCAATCCAACCTGCTGGATACGGCAGTGCCGGCCTTTGAGCGGATCATGATCGAAACCGCACTCAAGCACACCGCCGGCCGCCGCCGCGACGCGGCCGTACTGCTGGGCTGGGGGCGCAACACCCTGACGCGCAAGATCAAAGAGCTGGGCATGAATGTCGACAGCAGTGATGACGAGGACGGCGACGACTGAATCGCCGCCACGCCGCGCACCATACAAACGGGCCCATTACAGGGCCCGTTTTCATTACGTCGTCACTTACACCCAGCGTGCATCAAAGCAATGCACGCGCACCGCTGCGCTGCACAGCGGCGGTTCAACCACCAGCCCCCGCACGCTGCACAAGCCGCCCTATGTCACCTTAAACCCAGCATTTACAGGGCCTGCAGCCAACGTAATAAAACTGGCACACAGTCTGCATAGACTCATGCAATCCCAGTTTCGGGGACCTTGGTACAGGCAGGCCGGGGAATCCCCTCTTTTATTGCTCCACCAGGCTGACCAGCAGCCGCCAGCGCCCGTCCACCTCTTCAGCGCGCCACTCGCCGCGCAAAGGACGGGCAGCCAGCACTCGCAACAGCAAATCCTTTCTTTCACGCTGCAACCGCCAATTGGCCAAGCGCCCCTGCACCTGTAACTGGCCTTGTTGTTCGCGGCCAAAACTCTCTAGCCGCAGGATAAAAACACCTCCCGCATGCTCTTCGCGCGGCACCGGTTCGACGTTGAACCACAGCTCAAGCCCCTGCTCACGCACTTCAACGCGCTCCAACCAGAGCGGGTCTGGCTGGAAAAGCCGGCCGATCATCAAACCGATCAAAAAGCCAAATAGCGCCAACGAACCGATCACCCGCACCCACGGACGTGGCCGCGGGTCTGTAGAATGCTGCTCGCCTTCAAGCTCGGAGCCGCGCATGTTTCACGTCATCCTTTTTCAACCGGAAATTCCACCGAATACCGGCAACATTATCAGGCTCTGCGCCAACAGCGGCTGCCACCTGCACCTGATCGAACCCCTGGGCTTCGACCTGGATGACAAACGCCTGCGTCGCGCCGGCCTGGACTATCACGAATACGCCACACTGCAGCGCCACGCCGACCTAGCCAGCTGCCTGGCAAGCCTCGGTCAGCCGCGTGTATTCGCGTTCACCACCAAGGGCTCGCAACCCTTCCATCAGGTCAGCTATCAACCCGGCGACGCCTTCCTGTTCGGCCCGGAAAGCCGCGGCCTACCCCAGGAGGTGCGCGACAGCCTGCCCCCCGAGCAACGCGTGCGCCTGCCAATGCGCGACGGCTGCCGCAGCCTCAACCTGTCCAATACTGTTGCCGTGGCGGTGTACGAGGCCTGGCGCCAGCATGAGTTCGCCATGCCCGAGGCGATTACCGCAACGTCGCAGGAATAGACCGCCTTATTTTGACTGCCAATAAAAAAGCGCCCTCAGGCGCTTTTTTATTGCATGGCAGCGGCTCAGTGAGCAACGGCAGGCGCAGCGGCCTGCTGCATGCGCTGCAGCTCTTGCGCGTACAGCGCATCGAAGTTCACCGGGGCCAGCATCAGCGCCGGGAAAGAACCCCGCACTACCAGGCTGTCCAGCGTCTCGCGGGCATACGGGAAGAGGATGTTCGGGCAGAACGCACCGAGGGTATGGCTCATCGAGGCGGCGTCCAAACCCTGGATCAGGAAGATCCCGGCCTGCTGCACTTCGGCAATAAACGCCGTCTCTTCACCGTTTTTCACGGTTACCGAGAGCGTCAGCACCACTTCGTGGAAGTCACCGTCCAAGGACTTCTGGCGAGTGTTGAGGTCCATGGCGACGCTCGGCGTCCACTCCTGGCGGAAAATCTCCGGGCTCTTCGGCGCTTCAAAGGACAGGTCACGCACGTAGATGCGCTGCAGGGAGAATTGCGGGTTCTGTTCGCCCTGAGCGGCGCCGTTGCTAGCTTGTTCTGTCATGGCAAAGCCTTCTTGTCGTTAGGTACGGATAAACAGGGGAGTTAAACCTTGAGCAGCGCGTCGAGCTTGCCGGCGCGCTCCAGGGCATACAGGTCATCGCAGCCGCCCACATGGGTGGTGCCAATCCAGATTTGCGGCACCGAGGTCTGCCGTGCCTTGCGGGTCATTTCCGCACGCACATCCGGCTGACCGTCGACCTTGATCTCTTCGAACGCCACGCCCTTTTTCGCCAACAGCTGCTTGGCGCGGGTGCAATACGGGCACCAATCGCTGGAGTAGATGACGACAGGCTGCATCTCACTTCACCAGCGGCAGGTTGTCGCCACGCCAGCTGGCAATGCCACCTGACAGTTTGGCGGCAGTGAAACCGGCCTTTTTCAGGTCACGGCAAACCGTGCCGGCATGCTGACCCATGGCGTCGACCACGATCAGCGTCTTGGCCTTGTGCTTGTCCAGCTCAACCATACGACCGGCCAGCTTTTCGTAAGGGATATTCAGCGCACCGACGATATGCCCGGCAGAAAAATCCTTCTGCGCGCGAATATCCAGCACCAAGCCCTGCTCGCTGTTAACCAGCGCAGTCAGCTCGCGGCTGCTCAGGCTCTGCCCGCCCTTACGCGCTTCGGTGAAGATCAGCAGTGCAAGCACGGTCACAAACAACCCGCTCAGTACGTAGTGAGTAGTGGCAAATTCAATCAAGTTGGCGAGCATTGTGCGGTTCCGGGGCGGTAAAATGTCGGCCAGTATACACAGCCACACAGACCGGCCAAACCCCGCCCGACGGTGACGTTTGCTACACATGGCCGTAAAATGCCCAGCCTTTATTCGCCCCTCACGCAGAGCGAGCCTGCTTTATGAGCGCCACGCCCAAACCCTTGGTACTGATCATCCTCGATGGCTTCGGCCACAGTGACAGCCCCGAATCCAACGCCATCATGGCGGCCAACACGCCGGTCTACGACCATCTGCGCGCCACCCAAGCCCATGGTCTGATCTCCGGCTCAGGCATGGATGTCGGCCTGCCGGACGGCCAGATGGGCAATTCCGAGGTCGGTCATATGAACCTCGGCGCGGGCCGCGTGGTGTATCAGGACTTCACCCGGGTGACCAAAGCCATCCGCGATGGCGAGTTCTTCGCGAACCCAACCATCACCACGGCGGTGGACACAGCCGTTAGCGCCGGCAAGGCCGTGCACATCCTCGGTTTGCTCTCCGAAGGCGGCGTGCACAGCCATCAGGACCACCTGGTGGCCATGGCTGAGCTGGCCGCCCAGCGCGGTGCAGAGAAAATCTACCTGCATGCGTTTCTCGACGGCCGCGACACCCCGCCGCGCAGTGCGCAACCGTCCATAGAGCTGCTCGATGCGGCTTTCGCCAAACTGGGCAAGGGCCGCATCGCCAGCCTGATCGGCCGCTACTTTGCCATGGACCGCGACAATCGCTGGGACCGTGTCGAGCAAGCCTATCAACTGCTGGTCGACGGCAACGGCCAGTTCAATGCGACCACTGCCGTCGAGGGCCTGAACGCAGCGTATGCCCGCGATGAAAGCGACGAGTTCGTCAAAGCCACCACCATCGGCGAGCCGGTGCAGATGGTAGACGGCGACGCCGTGGTGTTTATGAACTTCCGCGCCGACCGCGCCCGCGAACTGACCCGCGCCTTTGTCGAGCCGGGCTTCAAGGAATTTGAACGCCCGCGTGTACCGCAGCTGGCCGACTTCGTCATGCTCACCCAATACGCGGCAAGCATCCCGGCACCCAGCGCCTACAAGCCAGAAGCGCTGACCAACGTACTCGGCGAATACCTGGCGAATAACGGCAAAACCCAATTGCGCATTGCCGAAACCGAGAAGTACGCCCACGTCACCTTCTTCTTCTCCGGCGGCCGTGAAGAACCCTTTGCCGGCGAAGAACGCATCCTGATTCCCTCGCCGAACGTCGCCACCTACGACCTGCAGCCGCAGATGAGCGCGCCGGAAGTCACCGACAAGATCGTCGATGCCATCGAAAATCAGCGCTACGACGTGATCATCGTCAACTACGCTAACGGCGACATGGTCGGCCACACGGGCGTGTTCGCCGCTGCCGTAGCCGCCGTGGAATGCCTGGACAGCTGCGTAGGCCGCATCGTCGCGGCGCTGGACAAGGTTGGTGGTGAAGCGCTGATCACCGCCGACCATGGCAACGTCGAGCAAATGGCCGATGAGAGCACCGGTCAGGCCCACACCGCTCACACCTGCGAACCGGTACCGTTTATCTACGTCGGCAAACGCCCGGCGACTATCCGCACGGGCGGCGTGCTGGCCGATGTGGCGCCGACCCTGCTGACCCTGATGGGCCTGCCAGTACCCGCGGAAATGACCGGCACCAGCATTGTCGAACTCAAATAACCCTGTACTCCGCAGGCCAGGTGCAACGCCTGGCCTGTGGGCTATCGCAACGTGACGTTGACCATGGCTCCAAGCCATTTTTTAGGCATACTAGGCAGGTTCTTCATTCAGGTGCTGCCAGCCCCATGTTTCGTGCCCTCGCTCTTATTTTCCTGACCCTACTGCTGACGCCTGCGATTGCCGACGAGAAGAGCGATGCGCAGAAAAAACTGGACGCCGCCCGCGCCGATATCAGCGAGCTCAAGCAACTGCTGGAGAAGCTGCAGCTGGAGAAATCTGGCGTGCAGAAAGACCTGAAAAAAACCGAAAGCGAAATGGGCCAGCTAGAAAAGCAGGTCAACGGTTTGCAGCAGGACCTGAAAAACAGCGAAGAGGAAATCCAGCGCCTCGATAACGAGAAAAAAAAACTCCAGGGCGCACGCCTTGAGCAACAACGCCTGATCGGTATTCAGGCCCGCGCCGCCTACCAGAGCGGCCGCCAGGAGTACGTCAAGCTGCTGCTCAACCAGCAAAACCCGGAAAAATTCTCGCGCACCCTGACCTACTACGATTACCTCAGCGAAGCGCGCATGGAACAACTCACCGCCTTCAATGAAACCCTGCGCCAGCTCGCCAATGTCGAGTTGGACATCGTCAACCAGCAAACAACGCTGCTCGAACAGAAAAGCGCCCTGGATGGACGCCGCGAACAACTCGCCAGCGTGCGCAAAGAACGTCAGCTGGCCCTGGCCAAACTGAGCAAGGAGTTCTCTGCCCGCGACCAGAAGCTCAAAGCCCGCCAGCAGGAACAAGCCAACCTGGCGCGGGTGCTGAAAACCATCGAAGCCACCCTCGCCCGCCAGGCTCGCGAAGCTGAAGCCGCGCGCCAGCAAGCCCTGCTCGCCGAACGCGAAGAACCGCGCAGTAGCACTAATCCCGCGCCGACGGGTCCATTGGTGAGTTCCGGCGCCAGCTTCGGCGGGCCATTCGCCAAAGCCCGCGGCAAGCTGCCCTGGCCGGTCAATGGTCGCCTTGTGGCCCGCTACGGCACGCCTCGCGGCGGTGATGCGCGCACCAAATGGGACGGCGTACTGATCGGCGCCACTGCCGGCAGCCAGGTGCATGCGGTGCATGGCGGGCGCGTAGTCTTTGCCGACTGGTTGCGCGGGGCCGGGCTTCTGGTCATTCTCGACCATGGCAACGGTTACTTGAGCCTCTATGGGCACAACCAAAGCCTGCTCAAAGACGCCGGTGACGTGGTCAAAGCCGGCGAAGCCATCTCCACCGTAGGCAACAGCGGCGGCCAAGATAGCTCGGCGCTGTATTTCGCAATTCGCCAGCAGGGTCGCCCGATTGATCCCGCACAATGGTGCCGCGCACAAGGATAAGTGCCGCGTTTATCGATTCTGGACCAGGAGTACGTTCAACATGCCGCATCTGTTCCGCCTCACCGCCCTCGCACTGGCTTTTACCCTGCTGGGCAGTACTGCCGCCTTCGCCGCACCGGCCGCAGCCCCAGCAACCGCCAATGACAGCGCGCCCTTGCCGCTGGACGAGCTGCGCACCTTTGCCGAGGTAATGGACCGCATCAAATCGGCCTATGTCGAGCCCGTCAGCGACAAGACCCTGCTGGAAAACGCCATCAAGGGCATGCTCAGCAACCTTGATCCGCACTCGGCGTACCTGGAGCCTGAGGCCTTCCGCGACCTGCAGGAAAGCACCAGCGGCGAATTCGGCGGCCTGGGCATCGAGCTCGGCAGCGAAGATGGCTTTCTCAAGGTGGTGTCGCCGATTGATGACACCCCCGCGTCTGCCGCCGGCATCCAACCCGGCGACCTGATTGTGAAAATTAACGGCCAGCCGACCAAAGGCCTGTCGCTGATGGAAGCGGTCGAGAAAATGCGCGGTAAAGCCGGCACAGATATCGAGCTGACCCTGCTACGCGAGGGAGGCAAACCCTTCGATGTCGAGCTGACGCGCGCAGTGATCAAGGTCAAGAGCGTGAAAAGCCAGCTGCTTGACGACGGTTACGGCTACATCCGCATCACCCAATTCCAAGTCAACAGCGGTGAAGAAGTCGGCAAAGCGCTGGCCAAGCTGCGCAAGGACAACGGCAAGAAGCTGCGCGGCCTGGTACTCGACTTGCGCAACAACCCCGGCGGCGTGCTGCAAGCCGCCGTGGAGGTTACCGACCACTTCCTCAAGAAAGGCCTGATCGTCTATACCGAAGGCCGCATCGCCAACTCCGAGCTGCGCTTCAACGCCGATCCGGCCGACGCCAGCGAAGGCGTACCGCTGGTGGTGCTGATCAATGGCGGCAGCGCCTCCGCCTCGGAAATTGTTGCCGGCGCCCTGCAGGATCACAAACGCGCCGTACTGATGGGCACCGACAGCTTCGGTAAAGGCTCAGTGCAAACCGTGCTCCCGCTGAACAATGACCGCGCCCTGAAGCTCACTACAGCGCTGTACTTCACCCCCAACGGCCGCTCAATTCAGGCCCAGGGCATCATCCCCGACATCGAGGTGGCACGTGCCAAGCTGACCCGCGAGCAGGCCGAGAGCGGCATCAAAGAAGCCGACCTGCAAGGCCACCTGGGCAACGGCAACGGCGGCGCAGATAAACCGAGCAAGAGCAAGACGCCGGCCAAAGCCAACCCGCAGGATGACGATTACCAACTGAGCCAGGCATTGAATTTGCTCAAAGGCCTGAACGTCACCCGCGGCGACTAAAGCCGCCAGGCAAGCACAAAAAAGCCCGGACTTGAGCCATCAAGTCCGGGCTTTTTTAATAGCGATCAGGCACTACAGGTAGTTATTGGTCATCTCGTCGACAAAGCCTTCAGCCCGCAGCTCGTCCAAGGCCTTTTGCAGGCGCTGCACCACTTCATCGGGGGTGTCTTTGTTCAGTGCCAGATACAGCTCTGCTTCGTTGAAGCGCAGCGCAGTATTCAAGCCACTGACGCCTTCCTGCTTGGCCAGGTAACGCCCAACCGGGTCAGTGGTGGCCCACAGGTCGATCTTACCGCTGAGCAGCTTTTTGATATTTTCCTGATCGCGCAGGGCGTTGTTCGGCGCCAAACCCTGGCTTTCCAAGTGCTGGCTGACGGCGTCGTTCTTGTATGCGCCAATCTGGTACTGCGCGGCGTCCTTAAGGTTGGTAACGCTGAGGTTATTCCCCGGCGCCGCTAACAGCACCCAACCGGTCTTGGCCAGCGGCCCGACCCACTTGAACAGCGGCTGGCGCTCAGGCGTGAAGGTGGTGGAGAACAGGCCGTAGTTGGGCTTATCCAGGGTCAGGCGATAGAGGCGATCCCAGGGAAAGCGCAAGGTCAGGGTGTAATTGATGCCGGCACGCTTGAACATCGCCCGGACGATCTCGGCGCTGATACCGTCAATGCCATCATCGCGGGCAAAGTTCTTGTCATCCACGGCCATATTGAACGGCGGGAAGTTCTCGGTCAGCAGCACCACTTTGTAATCATCTGGCAGCTCTGCGCGGGCTGCGCATGCGCTCAGCGCCAGGCCTAACAACAGGCCGGTTTTCAGGGTTCTCAACATAGGTCATTCCGCTCGCATGAATTGTGATTATGGCTAGCGGCATCCCTGCTCGGGCGCGGGCCCGGCGACGTAGGGTACTTGGCGTCAACCATCCTTGGTCGCGGACCGGCTTGTGACCGACCCGCCGGTTTTGCGCATTACAAGTAGTTGTTCAGAATATCGTCGACAAAGCCTTCGCTGCGCATCTTGTCCAGCTCGGCTTGCAGTTTCTGCACCACTTCATCTGGCACCTCTTTGTTTAGCGCCAAATACAGCTCGGCGCTGTCGAAGCGCAGAATAGTTTTCAGACCGGAAATGCCTTCCTGCTTGGCCAGGTAACGGCCGGCAGGGTCGCCCGTGGCCCACAGGTCAATCTGGCCAGCCATCAGCTTCTTGGCATTTTCTGTATCACGCAAGGCCGTGACCGGCTCCAGGCCTTTTTCCGCCAGGTGCTGCGCAATGGCGTCGCCCTTGTAGGCACCTATCTGGTACTGCTTGGCGTCTTCCAGGCTGGTTAGGGTAATGGGGCTATCGGCCTTGCCAAGCAGCACCCAGTCATCGGGGCCAATCGGCCCGACCCATTTAAACAGCGCCTCGCGGTCAGGCAGACGCGCGGTCACGAACACACCATAGCCGGGCTTTTCCAGCGCCAATTTGTAGATGCGATCCCAAGGGAAGCGCAGAGTCATGTTGTAGTGAATACCGGCACGTTTGAACATCTCACGGACAATATCCACCGCAATACCATCAATATTGTCTTCTTGCGCAAAGTTCTTGCCGTTGATCGCCATGTTGTACGGCGGGAAGTTCTCGGTCAGCAGGACCATGCGGTAATTCGGGTCGATTTCCGCCCGAGCACTGCCCGCGAGCACCATAACAGTGCCGGCAAGAGCGGCGAGTAGTTGCTTCAACATGACGTCTCACTTCGTTAGTAGGCCGGAGCTGCAAACGTACTCGGCCAAGTTGGCTTAACCCCGCCTGCAGTAAACCCAGGCACGGGTACATATTCGCTTTGCGTGGATGGCGCCTCGCTCGCGTTAAGTGCTCATTTTGAGCACTGCTGCTGCACATCGCCAGAGGCCGGTGGCCAGGGCAAATAACTACAGCGAACCGCACGCAAACAGGCCGATTTTAGCGAGACAGTCGACATTTAGCTGTCGACTACCCCGCAGCAGTGGTCAGCAGGTCTGCCAACCACGCGGCTTAATGCACTGGAGCAGACGACAACTGCCGGCCGCCATACCGGTCTAGGGCCGAACGCAGCAAGCGGTTAGCGGCTTAGGCATGCACCGAGGCGAGGCCACCTGCAGACTCAAAGTCACTGGGCCGAGGGAAAAGCTCTGAGCGGATCCGGTCTAGCTTGTCGCGCATTGTTGCGACGTCTGAGCGGTCGTCCGTTGTGTCGTTGATGCAGATACACAGGTGACGCCCGAGCGAGTCCAGCAGCGACGCGACCCGGTCATGCTCAACATCATCGGTGAACAGGTAGCGGCACTGCTCCCAGCCAATGTCAGCTCTGCCATGGGTTGCACACCAGTCGAGGTACAGGTTAGCCAGAATGCTCTGGCCAGTACGGCGCCTGAATTTCTCCTGACGAACCTCATCGAAGATTTCGGGGTGCGCCGCTTCAAGCTCCATCATCCAGCTCTTACGAATGCCTTTGGGCGCGTGCTCAGGGATAAATGCGATGCTCGATGCGCCATAGGTTGTTTGCATCCAATGCCGCGCGTTACTGGCATCGTTATGGCCCGACAGCTGTAGATCGGCATCACCGGTTGGGATGGGCTCTCGGGTTAAAAACACCATCGCGCCAACCGCGCTGAAAAAGTCTGCGGGCTTAACAGGCCGGGTCAGCATTTGATCGTCGTTGAATGAAACGAAATGCTCAGCCAAGTCGGGAATATGATGCAGCGCCGACTCGATCGCCCGGGATGAGAATGTCGGCAGGTAGCGCGCATCCAGAATCTGCGAATGATCAACGATGTGCAGCCGAGGGTGCTCCGCGATGAAGCTTGGCACTTGCTGATCGGTGACAATAAAGATGTTGCCGTCTATGCCCCAGAACTGTTCCATCGAGCGAAGCAAAAACAATAAATCGTCGTTATCTCGATAGCGTCCCTCGCCGTTGGCAAAGGGCAGCAGGTCGCGCTGTGGTTCACCCGAGTGATATTCGCGTTTGGCCCGCCAATTAGCGTCACCTCCATCAACCCACGTGATAACGGCATCAACTTGCATGTCTAATCCAGCTCTGATTCAGGGCAACTACAACAATCGTCATATGCGCACGGCTGAAAGTATGAAGCGCTGCACCCTGCGCACAAGGTAGCAGCGCTACTGCCCTGCCAGCGGCGGCTTAACGTACGACGATGCCGCGGCTAGCCATATAGGCCTTGGCTTCCGGCACGGTGTATTCGCCAAAATGGAAAATGCTCGCGGCCAGTACCGCAGCCGCCTTACCTTCGATAATGCCGTCGGCCAGGTGCTGCAGGTTGCCGACGCCGCCGGAGGCAATTACCGGGATGCCAACCATCTCGCTAATGGCGCGGGTCACACCCAGGTCGTAGCCGCTCTTTACGCCGTCCTGATCCATGCTGGTCAGCAGGATCTCGCCGGCGCCGAGGTCTTCCATTTTCTTCGCCCAGAGCACCGCATCCAAACCGGTCGGCTTGCGCCCGCCGTGGGTGAAGATCTCCCAGCGCGGGGTTTCACCCGGCTTAGAAACGCGCTTGGCATCAATCGCCACGACGATGCACTGCGAGCCGAAGCGCGAAGCGGCTTCGCCAACAAACTCCGGGGTGAACACCGCTGCCGTGTTGATCGAGACTTTATCGGCACCGGCATTCAGCAGGTTACGAATGTCCATTACGGTGCGCACGCCGCCACCGACGGTCAGCGGGATAAACACCTGGCTGGCCATGCGCTCGACGGTGTGCAGGGTGGTGTCGCGGCCGTCGACGCTGGCGGTGATGTCGAGGAAGGTAATCTCGTCGGCACCTTGCTCGTCATAGCGCCGGGCGATTTCCACCGGGTCGCCAGCATCGCGGATGTTCTCGAACTGCACGCCCTTGACCACGCGACCGTTGTCGACGTCGAGACAGGGAATAATGCGTTTTGCCAGTGCCATAACGATGCTCTCGTTGGATGGGGCGGGCGGCGTTCCGCTGAGCGCAGCGATACCCATCGATAAAGTGGTTGGCGATGGGTTACGCCGCTGCGCGGCTAACCCATCCTACGGCTTAGCCCTTGAAGGAATCGCAGAAGGCTTGAGCTTCAGCCACATCCAGGGTGCCTTCATAGATAGCGCGGCCGGTGATCGCACCGATAATGCCAGGCGAGCGCGCCAGCAGCAGCTTCTCGATATCACTCAGGTTGTGGATGCCGCCCGAGGCGATCACCGGAATGCGGCTCGCCGCCGCCAGGGCCGCAGTGGCCTCGACGTTACAGCCCTGCATCATGCCGTCTTTGGCGATGTCGGTATAAACGATGGCGCTCACACCGTCGGCCTCAAACCGCTTAGCCAAATCAGTGGCCTGCACGGTGGACACTTCGGCCCAGCCGTCGGTGGCGACGAAGCCGTCTTTGGCGTCGAGACCGACAATCACCTTGCCCGGGAAGGCTTTGCAGGCATCGGTGACGAACTGTGGATCTTTCACCGCCTTGGTGCCGATGATCACGTAGCTGACCCCCGCACGCACGTAGTGCTCGATGGTTTCCAGTGTGCGGATGCCACCGCCAATCTGGATCGGCAGGTGCGGGTAACGCTTGGCGATGGCCGTCACCACCTCACCATTAACCGGCTGACCTTCAAAGGCACCGTTGAGGTCGACCAGGTGCAGACGACGGCAACCGCCCTCCACCCACTTGGCGGCCATGCTCACCGGGTCATCGGAAAACACCGTGGAGTCTTCCATGCGGCCCTGGCGCAAGCGCACGCAGGCGCCGTCCTTCAAATCGATCGCGGGGATAATCAGCATCGGTTGAACCTGCTCAAGTCGTGTGAATTCGGTGGGTCAGCTCTTTTCGAGTGCCCAGAGGTCGCTTTCGATGCTCTCGAACCGTTCTTTCAGGTGAGTCTGCACATCGAAAATCGCCCGATTGTAATAATGCGGCGCAATTTCTCGGCTAAACAGTTCGAGTATTTCAGCCACCTCGAAACTGCCCAGCTCCAGCTCAAAACGCTCAGCCATAAAGCGCTTGAGTACCTGGCAGGCGTCACGCTCCTGCTCGGTGCTCAAGGTCATGATTGGCGGCTTAAGCTTGGCCCTGGCCATTTACCAGCGACCATCCCAGGCGGCGAAGTTCTGCAGCAACTGCAGGCCATGGGTGTGGCTCTTTTCCGGGTGAAACTGCACGGCAAAACGCGAGCCGTCGGCCAGCGCCGCGGCGAAATCCTTGCCGTAATGCCCGCGCCCGACCACCTGCTTGGGGTTGCCGGCTTCGATGTAGTAACTGTGCACGAAGTAGAAGCGCGCCAGGTCCGGGATGTTGTGCCACAGCGGGTGTTTCACCGCCTGCGCCACTTCATTCCAGCCCATGTGCGGGACCTTCAGCGGCTCGCCATCCTCAACCATATCCTTGCCGAAGAAGCGCACCTTGCCGGGAAACAGGCCGATGCAATCAACGCCGGCGTTCTCCTCGCTGTGCTCCAGCAAGGCTTGCATGCCTACGCAAATGCCGAGAAACGGCCGATCCGCGCTGACTTCACGCACCAGGCTGTCGAAGCCCAGGCGCTTGATCTCGGCCATGCAGTCGCGGATCGCGCCCACGCCGGGGAACACCACGCGATCCGCCTCACGAATCACTGCGGCATCGCTGGTGACCAGCACCTTGCCGGCCCCGACGTGCTCAAGTGCCTTGGCCACCGAGTGCAAGTTGCCCATGCCGTAGTCGATGACGGCAACCGTTTGCATCAGAGCACGCCCTTGGTCGACGGCATTTGCCCGGCCATGCGCGGGTCCAGCTCAACCGCCATGCGCAGCGCGCGACCGAAGGCTTTGAACACCGTCTCGATCTGGTGGTGGGTGTTGGTGCCACGCAGGTTATCGATGTGCACGCTGACCAGCGCGTGGTTAACGAAACCCTGGAAGAATTCCTGGAACAAGTCGACATCGAAGCCGCCCACCACTGCACGGGTGAACGGTACGTGCATCTGCAGGCCCGGACGGCCGGAGAAGTCGATCACCACGCGTGACAGCGCTTCATCCAGCGGCACGTAGGAATGGCCGTAGCGGGTCATGCCTTTTTTGTCGCCGATGGCCTTGGTGAACGCCTGGCCGAGGGTGATACCCACGTCTTCCACGGTGTGGTGGTCGTCGATATGCAGGTCGCCCTTGCACTGGATATCCAGGTCGATCAGGCCATGCCGGGCAATCTGATCAAGCATGTGTTCAAGGAACGGCACGCCAATATCAAACTTGGCTTTGCCCGTACCATCCAGGTTGATCGAGACCTTGATTTGGGTCTCCAGGGTATTGCGCTCGACAGATGCCGTACGCTCGATCATCACCAGCTCCACAAAGTCGTTGTGCCAAAGGGCGGCCATTATAGGCCGATAAGCACACAACCTTGAAGCAAGGCCCGCAGATAGCAAAAATCCCGCTGACGAACACAGCCGCCAGCGGGATTTTGCGGTGCTACGCGCGACTTACTGGAACAGCGTCGCGGTCTTTTGCAGGGTGATCCAGATGCCCCATGCCAGCGGCAGCCCGACAACCAGCCAGGCGGCAATGGCCAGCGGCTTGGACGCCGGATCGGCCGACCATTCCAGCACAGCCACTTCACCGCGTTTGGCGTCATGGCTCAGCGCACGCTCGGCAGCCAGTTCGGCTTCGCTCATGAAGTACTTGTCCGCTACCGGGCGCACCAACAGGTTGCAAATAAAGCCCAGCACCAGCAGGCCGGCAAGGATGTACAGGGTGATGTCATAGGCAGCAGCGCGCTCGACGCCAATGCTCAACTGATACTCACGCAGGTAGTTGACCAGCACCGGTCCCAGCACCCCAGCTGCCGCCCACGCGGTGAGCAAACGACCGTGAATAGCACCGACCATCTGCGTGCCGAACAAGTCGGCGAGATAGGCCGGCACCGTGGCAAAGCCACCGCCATACATCGACAGGATGATGCCAAACGCCAATACGAACAGCGCCAGGCTGCCCAACTGCCCCAACAGCGGCACGGCGGCATAGAGCGCAAAGCCCAGGCCGAAGAACACGAAGTAGGTGGCTTTACGGCCGATAAAGTCCGAGCAAGAGGCCCAGAAGAAGCGACCACCGATATTGAACAGGCTGAGCAGGCCAGTGAAACCGGCTGCAATGGCCGCAATCTGCCCCAACTGCACGGCGCTCAACTCGTTAAACGACAGCTCATTACCCAGCAACTGCCCGGCAAACACTTCCTGTAACAGCGGTGACGCCATGCCGATAATGCCGATACCCGCCGATACGTTAAGGCACAGCACCGCCCAGACCAGACGGAACTGCGGGGTTTTCCAGGCAACGCTGACGTGCACGTGGCGATTGGTGATCATGCTGTTACCCGCCTTAGCCGCAGGCGCCGTCCAGCCGGCCGGTTTCCAACCAGTAGGCGGCACACGGTAGGCCAGCGCGCCGCCAACCATAAAGACGAAGTAGATGATCGCCATGACCACGAAGCTCTGCCATACACCAACGCCCGTGTCGCTGGCGAAGTGACTCATCAGCTCAGCCGCCAACGGTGCACCCACCATTGCCCCGCCACCGAAGCCCATGATCGCCATACCGGTGGCCATGCCGCGCTTGTCCGGGAACCACTTAATCAGCGTCGACACCGGCGAGATATAGCCCAGACCCAGGCCAATACCACCGATCACCCCAGACCCCAACCACAGCAACCAGATTTGGTGATGGTAGATACCCAGCGCGGAAATCAGCAAGCCACCGCACCAGCACATAGCCGATACCAAACCAGCCTTACGCGGGCCGGCATGCTCCAACCAACCACCCCAAACGGCCGCAGAACAGCCGAGAAAAACGAAGAACAGCGTGTAGATCCAGCCCAGCATGGAAATCTGCCAATCGCAGTTGCTGGCAAAAATCCGCTCAAAGAAGCCAATATCCGCCGCACAAGCCAGCGGCGCATCGATACCGACAGCCTTTGACAGCGGCAACCAGAAGACCGAAAAACCATAAGCCATACCAATACACAAATGGATGGCCAATGCGGCTGGCGGCACCAGCCAGCGGTTGAAACCAGGCGTCGCGATGATGCGTTCCTTAGACAGAAAGGCAGGCGCCGCCGAAGCGCCGTCTAGGACGAGAGCGTCAGTCATAGCAATGCTCTCTTCTTATAGTGTGCAGGCAAGGCACTGGGCTTTAACGCGGGCAGAATAGCTCGCGCAGCGGCGAGACTAGCATTGCAGCGATACGCCTCGGACACATGGCGCATTATTCATTAGTCGTATAGCAACCACCAGGCAACGGCGACCCGCTAACAGTACGCACACCGCAGGGAACCGGCCGTCAACCTGCCTATCCAAGTGCCACAGCAGAACGCCCAGCAATGCACCACAGCCTGCTTGCTCACGCTCAACGCCTTGGCGCAGCGGTAAAAGCCGCTTGCAAAAAACGCCAGGCAAACGCAAGTGTCGGCGGCCCGGACAAAAACACTGCCGCTATACTGACCGGCTTAAATTGCTGCTCTTTACTCTTCAGCTTCGAAACAAGGATTCGCACATGAAAGCGCTCGGCAAAATTATCGGCCTGTTTTTTCTAGGGCTCTTGCTGATCATCGTGGCGCTGGGCTTTGCCCTCACCCACCTGTTCGATCCCAACGATTACAAAGACGAAATCCGCCAACTGGCCCGCGACAAGGCCAATCTAGAGCTGACCCTCAAGGGCGATATCGGCTGGAGCCTGTTCCCCTGGCTCGGCCTGGAGCTGACCGACGCCAGCCTCGCCAGCCTCAGCACCCCAGAGCAACCTTTTGCCGACCTGCGCCTGCTTGGCCTATCGGTGCGCGTGCTGCCGCTGCTGCGCAAAGAAGTGCAGATGAGCGATATCCGCATCGACGGCCTCAACCTCAATCTACAGCGCGACGAAAAAGGCCACAGCAACTGGGAAGATGTCGGCAAACCGAAAACCGCCGAGACCACACCTGACGCCGTGACGGGCGACAGCGCACAAACTGCAAGAGCAACACCTGAGCCAGAGAACAACAGCCAGCCACTAAAACTGGATATCGACAGCCTGATCGTCAACAGCGCCCGCATCGACTACCTCGACGCACAGAAGGGCCAACAATTCAGCGCCGAAAGCATCCAGCTGACCACCGGGGCCATCCGTGAGGGCGCCGGCATACCCGTCAAACTCAGCGCCTTCTTTGGCCTCAACAAGCCGGTATTGCGCGCCCGCAGTGAACTGCAGGGCGAACTACGTTTCGACCGGGCGCTCAAGCGCTACCAGCTGGAAGATGCCAAGTTCTCCGGCGAAGTCTCCGGCGAACCCTTTGACGGTCAAACGCTGACCTACTCCGCCCAAGGCCAACTGCTGGTTGACCTGGCCGCCCAGGTCGCCGAATGGAATGGCCTGAAACTGTCCGCCAATCAGCTGCGCGCCCTCGGCGAGCTGAAAGTGCGCGACCTCGACACCCAGCCAAAACTCAGCGGCGGGCTGTCCATCGCCCCGCTCAACCTGCGCGAGTTCCTCACCACTATCGGCCAGAAACTGCCGCCGATGAATGATGAGAAAACCCTCAGCCAATTCGAACTGGTCACCCGCCTCAGCGGCACCGCCAACAGCCTGACCCTCGAAGACCTCAAGCTAACCCTCGACGACAGCCATTTCAGCGGCCAGCTGGCGATTGCCGACTTCGCCAAGCAAGCCCTGCGCATGCAACTCAAAGGCGACCAACTGAACCTCGACCGCTACCTGCCAGCCCCGGCCAAAGACGCCAAAGACGCCGGCGCGGCGCGCCAGGCCGAAGTTAAAGCCAGTGTCGCCAGTGCCGGCGAAAGCGGCAGCACACCACTGCCCGACGCGCCGACGCAGCATGCCTGGAGCAGCAGCGAAATCCTGCCGATCGCCACCTTGCGCAAACTCGATGCACAGCTCGATCTCGACCTAGACCAGTTCACCGTACAGCAACAAGCCATCAGCAACTTCAGCGCCAAAGCACAGGCCAAAGCGGGCTTGCTGACCCTTGAAAACGCCCGCGGCAGCATTGGTAACGGTAGCTTCGACGCCAAAGCCAGCATCGACGCAAGACCTGCCACGCCACTGCTCAGTGTGCAAAAGAACCTGCGCGGCATTCAGATCGAACCCTTCCTGAAAAAGCCCGACCAGCCTTCCCCGGTCAAAGGCCTGCTCGACCTCAACGCCACCCTCAGCACCAGCGGTAACAGCCAGCGCGCCTGGGTGGACGGACTCAACGGCGACGCCAGCTTCCTGCTCAATGACGGCGTGCTGGTCGACGCCAACCTGGAACAGCAGCTGTGCCGCGGCATCGCCACCCTCAACCGTAAGGCCCTGAGCAGCGACCCGCGCGGCAAAGACACGCCCTTCGAAACCCTGCAGGGCAGCCTGACCGTGCGTAACGGCGTGGCCCACAACCCAGACCTCAAGGCGCGCATTCCAGGCTTGGCGGTCAGCGGTAATGGTGATGTGGACCTGCGCATCCTCGGCCTCGATTACCGCGTTGGCATCACCATTACCGGTGATCAGCGCGAGATGCCCGATCCGGCCTGCCAGGTCAACGAACGCTATGTCGGTATCGAATGGCCCGTGCGCTGTCGCGGTCCGCTGGAAATGGGCGGCAAGGCCTGCCGCCTGGATCAGGACGGCCTGGGTAAAGTCGCCGCCAAACTGGCCGGCAACAAGCTCAACGAGAAGATCGAAGAAAAACTCGGTGACAAGGTCAGCCCCGAGCTGAAAGACGCACTCAAGGGCCTGTTCAACCGATGAGCCCTGTACAGTTTTCTACCGCTGTACTCGACTGGTATGACAGCCACGGACGCAAGGACCTGCCCTGGCAACAGGGCATCACCCCTTATCGCGTGTGGGTCTCGGAGATCATGCTGCAGCAGACCCAGGTCAGCACCGTACTCGGCTACTTCGACCGCTTTATGGCCGCATTACCGACGGTGAGCGACCTGGCCGCCGCGCCGGAAGACGAAGTGCTGCACCTGTGGACCGGCCTCGGTTACTACACCCGCGCACGCAACCTGCAAAAGACCGCACAGATCGTAATGCGCGAGCATGCCGGTGAGTTCCCCCGCGATGTCGACCAGCTCACCGAGCTTCCTGGTATCGGCCGCTCCACCGCCGGCGCCATTGCCAGCCTCAGCATGGGCCTGCGCGCACCGATCCTCGACGGCAACGTCAAGCGCGTACTGGCGCGCTACGTAGCTCAGGAAGGCTATCCGGGCGAACCGAAAGTAGCCAAGCAGCTGTGGGATGTGGCCGAGCGTTTCACCCCGCAGGCGCGGGTGAACCACTACACCCAGGCAATGATGGATCTGGGCGCCACCCTCTGCACGCGCAGCAAACCCAGCTGCCTACTCTGCCCGTTAAAAAGCGGCTGCCAGGCGCACCTACTCGGCCTAGAGATTCGTTACCCCATCCCCAAGCCCCGCAAAACGCTGCCGCAAAGGCGCACGCTGATGCCGATCCTCGCCAACCACCAAGGCGAGGTCTTGCTCTACCGCCGCCCTTCCAGCGGCCTTTGGGGCGGCCTATGGAGCTTGCCCGAGCTCGACAACCTGCAAAGCCTGGACGACCTGGCCAGCCGTCACGGCTTGCAGCTGGGCACGCGCCAGATGCAAGCCGAACTGACCCACACCTTCAGCCACTTCCAGCTGGCTATCGAACCCTGGCTGATCCAAGTCGACGCCGCGCCGACCGCCGTGGCCGAGGCCGATTGGCTCTGGTATAACCTCGCCACCCCGCCGCGCCTGGGCCTTGCCGCCCCAGTAAAGAAACTGCTGAAACGCGCGGCCGATGCACTCGCAGCCAATACTGGAGAAACGCCATGACCCGCACCGTACAGTGCCGCAAACACAAGCAAGAACTCCCCGGCCTGGAGCGCCCACCATACCCCGGCGCCAAAGGTGAAGACATCTTCAACAACGTCTCCAAGCAAGCCTGGGAAGAGTGGCAAAAACACCAGACCCTGCTGATCAACGAGCGTCGCCTGAACATGATGAACGCCGAAGACCGCAAGTTCCTCCAAACCGAGATGGATAAATTCCTCTCCGGCGAGGAGTACGCCCAGGCCGAAGGCTACGTGCCGCCGAGCGCATAACCCGGTATACCGTGGGCGGCATGTTAGCGTGCGACCTCATCCGCAATACGCGCGACTAACTAAAAGCCCCGCCCACGACCCACACCCTGCAACCGCAGGGCCGATGCCGCTTCACCCTCCCAGCAAACCGCATATCACCGCCTACAAACATCCTCCCGGACAGCATCCAAACCACCCCGCGTCACCCACCATTTCCCACCATCCGAACCTAACCGCCCGTATTAATTAAATATTTTTTAAACTCACGCTTGACACACACCCTTCAAATCCGTCTAATACGCCCCGTTGCCCGGGTAGCTCAGTCGGTAGAGCAGGGGATTGAAAATCCCCGTGTCGGCGGTTCGATTCCGTCCCCGGGCACCAAAATACCGAGAAACCCCAAGCGAAGTTAAATTCCTTGGGGTTTTTTATTGCCTACGATTTTTTGCGCCCCACTCAGCGCCACAATTGTGTGCGAGCGACAGCCAACTGCAGCAAGGCGACAGGCTGACCAGCTAAGCGCCCCACGTCAGGTAAACGGCTTGGCGGTCAGCGAAACGCTATGCTAGCTTGGCGCCTCGCCAGGAACGCTACGAAAGGCCTGAGCGCCCCGAATAACAAGAGGACACCCCATGGCCGAGGCCACGCCTGCGCTGGAAATTCGCGATCTGCATAAACGCTACGGCGACCTTGAGGTGCTCAAGGGCATTTCTCTCACTGCCCGCGACGGCGATGTGATTTCCATCCTCGGCTCCTCAGGCTCCGGTAAGTCGACCTTTCTGCGCTGCATCAACCTGCTGGAAAACCCGCACAAGGGGCAGATCATTCTTGCCGGCGAAGAGCTCAAGCTTAAAGCGGCGAAGAACGGCGACCTTATTGCCTCCGACAACAAGCAGATCAATCGCCTGCGCAGCGAAATTGGCTTTGTCTTCCAGAATTTCAATTTGTGGCCGCACATGAGCGTGCTCGATAACATCATCGAGGCACCGCGCCGCGTATTGGGGCAGAGCAAAGCTGAGGCCATTGAAGTGGCCGAAGCGCTGCTGGCCAAGGTCGGGATTGCCGACAAGCGCCACATTTACCCGAATCAACTGTCTGGCGGCCAGCAACAGCGGGCGGCGATTGCCCGCACCCTGGCCATGCAGCCGAAAGTCATCCTGTTCGATGAGCCCACTTCGGCTCTTGACCCGGAAATGGTACAAGAAGTGCTTAATGTGATCCGCGCACTCGCCGAGGAAGGCCGCACCATGCTGCTGGTGACTCACGAGATGGGCTTTGCCCGCCAAGTATCCAGCGAAGTGGTGTTCCTGCATCAAGGCCTGGTCGAAGAACAGGGCTCCCCGGAGCAGGTGTTCGACAACCCGAACTCGGCGCGCTGCAAACAATTCATGTCCAGCAATCACTAAACACACGGAGCAACTACGCATGCAGAACTACAAGAAAATCCTGCTGGCCGCTGCCGCCACCCTGGCTTTCGGCACCAGCGCCGTCGCTGCTGACAAACTGAAACTTGGCACCGAAGGCGCCTACCCACCGTTCAACCTGATTGACGCCAGCGGCCAGGTCGGCGGCTTTGACGTAGAAATCGGCCAGGCCCTGTGCGCCAAGATGAAGACTGAGTGCGAAGTGGTCACCTCCGACTGGGACGGCATCATTCCAGCCCTGAACGCGAAGAAGTTCGACTTCCTGATCGCCTCCATGTCGATCACTGACGAGCGCAAAGTAGCCGTTGACTTCACCGACCCGTACTACACCAACAAGCTG
Source organism: Pseudomonas sp. MIL19 (assembly GCF_028680365.1). Classification (NCBI taxonomy): domain Bacteria; kingdom Pseudomonadati; phylum Pseudomonadota; class Gammaproteobacteria; order Pseudomonadales; family Pseudomonadaceae; genus Pseudomonas; species Pseudomonas sp. MIL19. Next base: position 79,575 of record NZ_JAPPVG010000008.1, read on the forward strand.
CAGTTCATCGCCCCTAAAGGCGGCGACTTCAAAACCGACAAAGCCAGCCTGAAAAACAAAGTGATCGGCGCACAGCGCGCCACCATCGCCGGCACCTGGCTGGAAGACAACCTCGATGGCGTGGTCGATATCAAGCTGTACGACACCCAGGAAAACGCCTACCTCGACCTGTCTTCGGGCCGTCTCGACGGCGTCCTGGCTGACACCTTCGTCAACTGGGAATGGCTGAAGAGCGATGCCGGTAAAAACTTCGAGTTCAAGGGCGAGCCGGTATTCGACAACGACAAGATCGGCATCGCCGTGCGCAAGGGCGATGCTCTGCGCGAGAAGCTGAACGCCGCCCTTGCCGAAATCGTGGCTGACGGCACCTACAAGAAAATCAACGACAAGTACTTCCCGTTCAGCATCTACTAAGCTGCCGGCACTGCGTCGCCCGCCCGGGCGGCGCAGGCTTCTGAGCCTCCTATGAATTTCGATCTTTACGGATTCGGTCCAGCCCTGGCTGCCGGCACCCTGATGACTATCAAGCTGGCGCTCAGCGCGCTGTGCCTGGGTCTAGTGCTCGGTTTGCTCGGCGCCCTGGCCAAGACTTCCCCGTACAAGCCGCTGCAATGGCTTGGCGGTACGTATTCGACCATCGTGCGCGGCATTCCCGAGCTGCTCTGGGTATTGCTGATCTATTTCGGCACCGTGCAACTGATGCGCAACCTGGCAGACCTGCTCGGCATCGAAAGCCTTGAGCTGAACGCCTTCGCCGCCGGCACCATCGCCCTCGGCATCTGCTTCGGCGCGTACGCCACCGAGGTGTTTCGCGGCGCAATCCTGGCCATCCCCAAAGGTCACCGCGAAGCCGGCCAAGCGCTGGGCATGTCCAAGCCGCGGATTTTCTGGCGGCTGATCCTGCCGCAGATGTGGCGCATCGCCCTACCCGGTCTCGGCAACCTGTTTATGATTTTGATGAAGGACACCGCGCTGGTGTCAGTGATCGGCTTGGAAGAAATCATGCGCCGCTCGCAAATCGCCGTGACCGCCAGCAAGGAACCTTTCACCTTTTATATGGTGGCGGCCTTTATCTACCTGGGCCTGACCGTGCTGGCGATGATTGGCATGCACTTCCTGGAAAAACGCTCCAGCCGTGGCTTTGTCAGGAGCGCGTCATGAAAAAGACCTCTGAAATAGCCGCCTGGTCGATTGCCGTAGCGCTGATTGCCTACGCACTCTGGGGCGGCCTAACCGCCCTTAACTGGGACGTGATCATCAAATGGCTGCCGCGCCTCTCTGAAGGCGCCCTGCTGACCCTGGAGCTGGTGGCCATTGCGGTTCTCGCCGGGCTGATCCTGGCACTGCCAATGGGCATCGCTCGCGCCTCGCGGCACTGGTATGTGCGCGCCCTGCCCTACGGCTACATCTTCTTCTTCCGTGGCACGCCACTGCTGGTGCAGCTGTTTCTGGTGTATTACGGCCTGGCACAGTTCGATGCGGTGCGCGAAGGTCCGCTCTGGCCCTACCTGCGCTCCCCATACTGGTGCGCTGTACTGACCATGACCATGCACACTGCGGCCTATATCGCCGAGATTCTGCGCGGTGCAATTCAAGCCGTGCCGCCGGGCGAGATCGAAGCCGCCCGCGCTTTGGGCATGTCGCGCGCCAAGACCATGTTCTATATCGTCCTGCCACGGGCGGCGCGTATCGGTCTGCCGGCTTACAGCAACGAAGTGATCCTGATGCTCAAGGCCAGCGCCCTGGCCAGCACCGTGACCCTGTTGGAACTGACTGGCATGGCGCGCACCATCATCGCCCGCACCTACCTGCCAGTGGAGATCTTCTTCGCCGCCGGGATGTTCTACCTATTGATCGCCTTCATCCTGGTCCGGGGCTTTAAGCTGCTGGAGCGCTGGCTGCGCGTCGATGCCTGCCAGGGCCGCTGATTGCCTGAGGGCCAGCGCCCTCAGGCAACACGCCACGTCATATGCCAACGACCACGCCCGCCCTGCCACTCGAAAACGCTGACCTCCTGCAGCGGTTTAACGCACTCGATCGTTTCCTCAGTGAACATCAAGCACTGTGGCGACCACGGCCCTTTGTGCACTATCCGGCGATCCCTTGGGAAGCCGAGCACCCGCAGCTGGCAGCCTGGCTAAAAGCACAGAGCCTCGAGCACGCAGAAGCGGCGCACAACCAGCCACACCTGCTACAAGCGCCCGCACCCTTTGCACAACTAGCGGCACAGGCTCACCAACTGGGCCAAGTGGGCGAATTGGCGCCGCTACCAACACCCGCTTTGCCCGCACGCTTCAGCGCGGACGTACCCGGCCGGAAGTGGCAGCAAATCGACGCCTTCGCCCACCGCCTGAACTTCACCGATAAGCCACTGCACTGGCTGGACTGGTGCGCTGGCAAGGGCCACCTCGGCCGGCGACTGGCGCATAACGGCGCAGTGCTGACCTGCCTGGAATACAACCCAGAACTGATCAAGAGCGGGCAACAACTCAGCAAAAAACTCGGTATCGACGCCGCGCATATTCAGCAAGATGTGCTGGCTGATACTGCGGCAGCGCAGCTACGCGCTCACCACACCCCCGTGGCACTGCATGCCTGTGGCGACCTGCACACGCGCCTGCTGCAACTCGCCAGCCAAGTCGGCTGCCAGCAACTAGCCGTGGCGCCGTGCTGCTACAACCGCATCCGCACGGCGCTCTATCAACCACTGTCGACAAGCGCCCAAGCCTCAGCACTGCAACTGTCCATCGACGATCTAGGTCTGCCGCTCAGCGAAACCGTAACCGCCAGCGCACGGGTACGCCGCCAGCGCGATCAATCCATGGCCAGGCGCCTGGCCTTCGACCTGCTGCAGCGCCAGTTACGCGGCATTGACGCTTACCTACCGATCCCGTCCCTGCCACCCGCCTGGCTGGACAAGCCCTTTGCCGATTACTGCCAAGACCTTGCCGCACTCAAGCAACTGCCCGCAACAACCACAGAGGATTGGCAACAACTGGAGCAAAGGGGCTGGCAACGTCTGGCAGAAGTGCGCAACCTGGAGCTGCTGCGCGGCCTTTTCCGCCGCCCACTGGAAGTCTGGCTGCTACTCGACCGCGCCCTGTTCCTGCAAGAGCAGGGTTACAGCGTGCGCCTTGGCACCTTCTGCGCCCCCCAACAGAGCCCGCGCAACCTGCTACTGCTCGCAGAACGCCAGCCCAAGTTGCCCACAACATCTGTGGATAACTCTGTTGACAGATTCTGAGCAAACCACGCAAACGCCCACCACGGACCGCTAGCACCGAACTGTACATTTTTTTAACCTGTAAATATTTCTCGTAAAAACATGTACTTATCAAATACCGAGAGGTAGCTCACAAAGACTGCGTACGAACGTGCTGAAAACACCTCACATGTGCATAAGCATTTCGCTGCTGATAACTGCCCCCGCATAAAACCCTGCTCGGGCCGCTTTACACGCGCAAATGAATCGATATAATGCGCCCCACAAATGCCGGTATAGCTCAGCTGGTAGAGCAACTGACTTGTAATCAGTAGGTCCCGGGTTCGATTCCTGGTGCCGGCACCATACAAATCAAAGGGTTACGTGAAAACGTAGCCCTTTTTTGTGCCTGAAATTCGGCCCGGGGTAGGATTGGGGTAGGGATTTGACACCCCATGTCCTGCTGGTTAGAAAAAGTCCGCGCCAACCAAAGAACCGCTTGTCGGGAAAATCTCACGCCCAAGCCCATCCTGCGGTGCATTTTCTTTATACGACAACATCGCAAAATGACTTTTTAGCCATCTTGAAGGCCATTCATGGTGAAGGCCTTTTTCGTCCGGATGCCGTAAAGTAGGGTCTTGCACAGCCCCTGAGAGCTGAATAGTGTGAATGGACGGGTCAACAGACCTGACTCCAGGATCACCATGAGCAATTCGTTATGGTGGCTGTATGCGGGGCGCTTCGGCGCACCGAGTTCCTAGAGTCTCGGTCTTCCACACCCGCATACAGCCGCCACCCATCACGTGGAAGTGATGCTGGCGGTCTCTAAAACTCTAGAGGTATCCCTATGCACCCGAGCGACTCATCCCCAGGCTTTACCCCACTCCATGCCAATGAGCACGACAGCCTGCTTGGCTATCGAAGCGACGCCCAAGCTGCCGAACTCTATGACGAAGCCAGGAAACGACAGCACGCTGTTTTAGGCTTACTCTGCGCGCTCAGTGGTACATCCATTTTGAATGAGCTTTCAGACGAGCCACTAGGTGGATGCATGCAAGCGATTCGACTGTTGTGCAGCGATGCTGCAGGTTTGTACTCAGCGGCATGGGAGAGCATGCCGCGAGGCACCGCCTAAAGCACGGTGACCACTTACAAGGGCGTATCCGCCCTACTCAAAGACGAACCCTCACTGGCATCCAGTAACTGGGTAATGTTCGGAGCGGCCACGGAGCAAACCGCTCGTCCATGTTCAAAAGAGGCAGGTGTTACTGACCCGCCCCTTTTGAAACCGAAAGTTCATCCTCAAATCGCTTTACGAACTCAAGCAGATCAAGGCTCAGCACGTGACAGATGTCCCGCAACTGAACAAGGTCGAGCCGGCGCAAACCACGCTCGATATCACTTGTGAAAGACTGGGGCCTGCCAAGCGCTTCGGCGAAGCGCGCCTGAGTCATCCCAGCATCCACGCGACATTGCTTCAGCAGCCTGAGCAAAACCAAATTTTCGTCTCGGTATACTGACTTTTCCAAAAGCCACTCTCCTCCCGACTTGACAGCGTACAAAGGTATATCTAATCTTCATATATCTGATTTATGGATATTCAGATTTAAATTATCGGAGACGCCCATGATCACCACAACACAAACCACATCTGCAGGCGGCAAGCTTCAGCTCAAAATGAACATGGAATCGCTGCAACTCCGTGTGGAACTGAAATCACTGCTTCAGTCGTTCGGCGCACAGCCATCTCTGGCAGAGCTTGCCATCACAGAATTTGGAGGCGAACTCCTTATTGAAGAGACACCGGAAGCTGGGAGCTCGCTCTACTACTTGCCGCTCCGTCTAGCTCCAGATTTTATTGATCACATCCTTGATCAACTCTGTCCGGATAGCAGGCCCGCAGCCATTGAGTGCTTGAACAAGTATCGCGCTGCATGGAGTAGGGCAGATCAAGACACCGAACAGATGCTGGAGAAAAATTCTGATCTACGAAGATCACTACAGCTGCTCAAGAGACAAGATCAGATGGCCTACACCCTGAAGAGGATGCTCTCCTCGCTTCAAAAAAACCGCCAACCGGCCCTCTAAATCAGGGCTGCGATCATGACCACCAAACGTCCAAAAGAGTTTTTAACTCCCACGCCCCAAGAAATCCTGAACGCAATAACCCTCTGGCAGAGCATGCACGGGGCCCCAAACGGGCAAATTACGCGGGTCGCAAGGATGGAACGGGAATTCACGACAGCTTTTGGGGGCAGCTTCGGCACCGTCTCGGTTAATCAATTGCCGCAGGCAATTGATCTACTGTGCAACGTCATTGCCAACCTGGAGCGGTTTAGTTTCAGGACTGCCACCGAGAGACTGGAGCTGATCATGGAGCACCTGGTCACGACAATCGGAAAAGGTTCGGGGCGCGCAGGCTTCGCCGATGCAGAAGCCCTGACGAGCGCACTACAACTCGCGCGACTGGATCCCAACTTCCCTTACACGTACCCCGGTTGGGCTAAATGATATGACCGACCTCAGTCCATTGGCTGAGCTTTTCCGGGTATCAGCCGGCCTATTTCCGGCAGCTCGATGCCGGATAAAAAGGCTCTCAGCTGCGCCTGCAAGCACTTTCCTAGCACGTCAGGCCTGCAACATACAGCAGACGCTATGGCGGTAGTGGGCAGCTAGCTACCTCAGCTATTGCCCGGAATGTCACAAGCCATCCTCAGGGGATGTGGATCACATCAACCATGAATTCACTAAAAGAAATCACAGAGCAACTGAACGCTGTAGGGGTGTCCATGCCCGGCAGTTCCATGTCCGACGAAGAGGCACTCAGCTATGCCCGAAAGAACTTCCCCTATGGAAATTTTTGCCTGGTGCGTGACTGGCTGTGGCTCGATATAGAGACCACGGACGCTCAACGGCATGCCCTGGAGAAGACACAACGCCAGCCGGCTTTGATCTATGCGCACCAGGTTGTCTTCGACAGCGAGCGACGATGGGATGTCGGCGACTTCGTGAGAACTTCGCTACTGCATCAGTTCAGCGAGGGATTTCATTTCAGAACGCTCAATTCTGTGTACCTGCTACTGGGCCCCGGTACTCGCAAGCCTGCTAGCGCCGACACCATCGCATGCCTGATATAAGCCATGGAGTATCCCGGAGAACACACGGGCGTCAACCCGGAGTTGATCATTGATCTGTGAGGAGCAGTAATGCGCCCAATTTCTCCCGAGAATATGCAGAAGGCATGATGACTCTCCTGGCGCAAGGCTCAGCGGTAGCTGACACCGGTCAACTGTTCGCTCAGCGTCCACAGGCGAGCGGCCACTGCAGCGTCTTTCGCGGCTGCCGGTACGCTGGCAAGCCCCAAGGGTCCACGCTTTTCCTCCTCACCGATCGGCCCGTAATAGGCACCGGCCTGCGCCTCGGGCGCAGTGGCTGCGTACAGGGTCGGCAATGCGCCCTGAGCGGCTGTGTGGTAGCGCTCGCGATCCTTGGCCCAGTTGCGTCCGAATTCGCTGTCCAGGCCCGGGCCGCGCTCAATCAGCGAGGTCACGGCGACCCCAGGGTGCGCGGCAAGGCTCTGAATCCCCCAGCCTTGCGCCTCGCTGCGGCGTTGCAGCTCGAAGGCAAACATCAGCGTGGCCAGCTTGGACTGTGCGTAGGCCCCGAACGGGTTGTAGGCCTGCTCGGACTGCAGGTCGTCGAAGTTGATGGCACCGCGCGCGGCCGCGATGCTGGACAGCGTCACCACCCGTGCGCCGTCGCTTTTGCGCAGTAGCGGCAACAGATGGGAGGTCAAGGCGAAGTGGCCCAGGTAGTTGGTGGCCAGTTGCAACTCGAAGCCATCAGCCGAGGTGCCACGCTGTGGGGGGGACATGATCGCTGCGTTATTGATCAGCCCATCGAGGCGCGGCAAGGTGGCGCTAAGGCGTTCACCCAGCACCTTAACCGAGGCCAGATCGGCCAGATCGACCGCCTCGAACTGCACCTGGGCGTCGGTAACCTCCTGCTTGATGCGGGCAATCGCTTCCTCGCCCCGCTGCGGGTTGCGCGCAGCAATCACCACCTGCGCGCCAGCCGCTGCCAGGGCCTTGGCGTCTTCATAGCCCATGCCGCTGGTGCCGCCGGTGACCAGAAAGATACGCCCGCTCTGCGACGGCATATCCGCCAGGCTCCAATCCGGCTTGGGCTGACTCTGGGCGCTGGCGATGCCGACTTCCAGCATGCAGCTCAAGGCCAGGCCAATAGTTGCCAGGCCTTTGCGCCAAGCAGTGCTGGCGGTACGTATGGGTTCCATCTGCAGGGTTGTGCTTGTCATTGTTCGATCCTCACGTAGGGAATGACCTGACGAACCGCTACAAGGCGGCGCGTCGACCTGAGGCATTGTTCACCCATGGATTGCTAGCGATAAGCCGTACTGAAATGGACGCTGTGTACGGCCAGCCGTACAATCCGCGTTTCCTCTTTTGGAGAACGGCCATGCGCCAGCCCAACCTGACCGATGTCGCACTCTTTGCAGCGGTAGTGGAAGCCGGCGGTTTCCGGGTGGCGGCGCAGTAAAGGGGCATGTCCGCATCGTCCATCAGCGATTGTGTCCGCCGGCTGGAAAGTGATCTGGGCATCAGGCTGCTCAATCGCAACACCCGCAGCGTATTCCCGACAGAAGTCGGTGCTCGTCTGCTGGAGCGGCTACGCCCTGCCCTCGATGAAATCGGCGCAGCCTTCAACGACCTCGATGACAACGCGCTCCGCCCGGTCGGCACCCTGCGCCTTAACGTGCCGGTTCCTGTCGCGCGCTTCGTACTGCCCAAGCTGATCCCCAGATTTCTCGAGCACTACCCTGGGGTCAGCGTGGAAGTGGCGATGGATAACACCTTTATCGATGTCATCGCTGCCGGCTACGACGCGGGCGTGCGCTACGAGGAAAGTCTGGCCAAGGACATGATTGCCGTGCCCATCGGCCCGCGGTACCAGCGCTTCGTCGCCGCCGCATCGCCCGAGTATCTGCAGAAAAACGGCACACCGCTGCACCCCCGCGACCTGCTCAACCACCGCCTGATCGGTCATCGCTTCGAGAGCGGCAAACTGGGGGTGTGGGAGTTTGAAAAAGACGGCACCACCATACGCGTGCCGCCGCAGGGGCCACTGCTCAGCTCATCCCAAGACCTCGAAGTAGGTGCCGCGATAGGCGGTGTGGGGATTATCTACACCTTCGAGGAATACCTCGGGCCCTTGATCAAGCAAGGCACGCTATTGCCGGTACTGGAAGACTGGTGGCAAGCCTTCGACGGCCCCTACCTGTATTACAACGACCGTCGGCATGTGCCTTCGCCACTTAGGGCATTCGTGGATTTTCTCAAAACCGAGGCCCAAGCAGGCCTTTAGAGGATGTGTTTGTGGGCAGCGGACGCTGATATCTCGGCCGGCGTGCCGCCGGAATCACTGAGTTCTTCCAGGCGGGATTGATGCATGGGTGGTTTTGCACGCTGACGCCTGGGATTCCCCGCCCCGGCAGCAGAACGCAGTCGATATAGGCGAGCGCTGACGCGGGCTGCACCGCCGGGCAACGAGCACTGGTGCGCGCAGCACACCCTACGGGTAAAGCATGGGCGCGCAATCCGCTGTAAGAGCGCCGCCGGCCTTGTTGGCGATCAGGCCGAGGCGCTGCAGGTGCCGATACCGTGGGGCGCGGCGCGAAAGGACGGCAGGCGTTCGGCGCGAGCTGAAAGCTCGGCCAGCGCCGGATACTGCGCCGGCTCGATCAGTTCGGGCAGCATCTGCACCGCGAACTGCCAAGCCACCGCGGTGGTCACTGCGGCCTGGTCGATAGTTGCCTCGCTCAACTCAGGCACCCGCCCCGCCCACTCATCCTGCAGCGCCTGGCAGGCCGCTCGCAGCTGGCCGACCACCCGATCCAGCCAGGGCTGGTGCAGATTCTCCTGCGGTCGCAGATTGTGCTCGTAGACCACTTGCACGCTTTTCTCGCAGGCGGCCAGCGCCAGGCCGATGATGCGCAGCGCCCGCACTCTTTCCACCAGCCCACTTGGCATCAGGCTTCGGGGAGCGGCCAGGGTTTCGGCGTAGTCGAGAATCAACCCGGAGTCCATCAGCACGGTGCCGTCGTCGCAGATCAGCGTCGGTGCCTTGACCAGCGGGTTGATCCGCTGGAATTCAGCGAAGGTGCTGAACACCGAGAGCGGCCGGTGCTCGAAGCGCAACTCAAGCAATTGCAGGGAGATCGCCACACGGCGGACGTAGGGTGAGTCGAGCATTCCGATCAATTGCATGGCGGCTCCTTGCGCACAAGAGGGTAGCGCCGCAGCTTACCCCGTAGAGAACACCGCGCGCACCACTGCTCCTTGCCCTGGCACACGCGGTCTCCACACCCCTGGTTTCAGCCGTAGATCGCCGGCTCGCGGTAGTGCCGTGGGCAGGCCTGGCCGTTGGCGCGGAACAGGTGGCATTTGCTGGCCATCAGGCCGGCGGCGAAGGTCTGCCCGACCGCAACCCGCAGGTTGCCGTCGCCACGCACCGTGACCATCTCATCGACCCCTTCCAGGGTCAGGTAGATCAGGTTGTGATCGCCCAGGCGCTCGGCCACGGCGACCTCACCGTGGAAGGCAAAATCGGCCTGTTCGGGGGCGACGAAGTGCTCCGGACGCACGCCCAGGGTCATCTCCTCGCCGACTTCCACGGCACTGCCGTCGACCAGCACCGGCATGCGGTAACCGCCGGGCATCTCGATCTCCACCGCCTCGCTGCTGGCGGCGAGCGCCCTGACCTTGAGGAAGTTCATCTGCGGCGAGCCGAGGAAGCCGGCGACGAACTGGCTCTGTGGATAATGGTAGAGCTGCAGCGGCTGGCCGATCTGGACGATCTCTCCGGCGTTGAGCACCACAATCTTGTCGGCCATGGTCATGGCTTCGACCTGGTCGTGGGTGACGTAGACCATGGTGGCCTTGAGGCGCTGGTGCAGGCGCGAGATCTCGATACGCATCTGCACCCGCAGGGAGGCATCGAGGTTCGACAGCGGCTCGTCGAACAGGAACACCTTGGGCTCGCGCACCAGGGTGCGGCCGATGGCCACGCGCTGACGCTGGCCGCCGGAGAGGTCCTTGGGCCGGCGCTCAAGCAGCTTGTCGAGCTGCAGGATGCGCGAGACCTCGGCGACCTTGCGCTGGATCACGCCCTTGTCGACCTTGGCCAGCTTGAGGCCGAAGGCCATGTTTTCGGCCACCGTCATATGCGGATAGAGGGCATAGGACTGGAACACCATGCCCACCGACCTGTCCATCGGCGGCAGCTCGTTGACCCGCTGACCGTCGATCAGCAGGTCGCCAGACGTGATGTCCTCGAGGCCGGCGATCAGGCGCAGCAGGGTCGACTTGCCGCAGCCGGAAGGACCGACGAAGACCACGAATTCACCGTCCTCGATGTCCAGGTTGATATCGCGGGTAATCGCGGTGCCGTCGTAGCTTTTGCAGATATTGCGCAGGGTGAGACTAGCCATATGATTTCTCTCGAACAGGGCCTGGCGGAATAAATTCGGCCAGGCCAAAAAGCCTTCAGGAACCTGTAGGAGCCTTCAACCCAGCAGGCGGGCGAAACCGAAGCCGTGGGCCGGCAAGTTTACCCAGCTGCCGAGAAACTCGGCAGTGCTGGCCGGTACGCCATCCAGGGGCTCGACCATCAGCGGCAGGTCGTAGCGGCGCGGCGCGGCGCTCATATTGAACAGGCACAACCAGGCTTCGTCACCCAGGCGACGTTCGAACACCAGCAGCGCGTCGTCATGGTGGCGCATCTGGATATCGCCCTCGATCAGCAGCGGCTGCTGCTGACGCCAGGCGAGAAACTGCCGGTAGGTATTGAGCATCGACTGCCCATCCTGCTCCTGCACATCCACCGCCAGGGCTCGATGGCTCTCGGCCAGGGGCAACCAGGGCTGCTGCGCGGAGAAGCCGGCATAGTCACCTTCGCGGGTCCAGGGCATCGGCGTGCGGCAGCCGTCGCGGCCCTTGAAGTCCGGCCAGAAGCGGATGCCATAGGGGTCGACCAGATCCTCATAGGCCAGCTCGGCCTCGCCCAGGCCCAGTTCCTCGCCCTGATACAGGCAGACGCTGCCGCGCAGCGACAGCAGCAGGGCCATCAGCATGCGCGCGCGCGCTGGGCTTTCCTCACCGGCCAGTGCCCAGCGACTGATCACCCGCACCACGTCGTGATTACCCACCGACCAGCAGGGCCAGCCGTCGCCCAGCTCGCGCTCGATATTCTCCACCGTGTGGCGGATAAAAGCCGGGCTGCACTGGGCGGTGAGCAGGTCGAAGGAATAGGCCATGTGCAGGGTGTTGCCGCCGCCGGTGTAGGCGGCCATGGTGCGCAAGGAATTGTCGCAGCCGATTTCCGCCACCGTGGCGGTGCCCGGATAAGCCTCCATCAGCGCGCGCAGGCGGCGCAGGAAGGTGAGGTTTTCCGGCTGGGTCTTGTCGTACAGATGGCGCTGGTAGGCGTAGGGGTTGTCGGCGCGCACGCCGATGCCGCCTTCGCGGATATCCGGGTTGGGCGGATTGCTGCGCAGCTGCAGGTCGTGGAAGTAGAAGTTGGCCGCATCCAGACGGAAGCCGTCGACGCCCAGTTCCAGCCAGAAGCGCATATCGTCGAGCAACTGCTGCTGCACCGCCTCGCAGTGGAAGTTCAGGTCCGGCTGGCTTGCCAGGAAGTTGTGCAGGTAGTACTGCTTGCGCCGGCTGTCCCAGCTCCAGGCGGAACCGCCGAACACCGACAGCCAGTTGTTCGGCGGCGTGCCGTCCGGGTTGGGCTCGGCCCAGACGAACCAGTCGGCCTTGGCATTGTTGCAGCTGCTGCGACTCTCCTTGAACCACTCATGCTGATCCGAACAGTGGTTGAGCACCTGATCGATGATGATGCGGATGCCACGCTCGTGGGCGGCGGCCACCAGCGTCTGGAAGTCTTCCAGAGTGCCGAACAGTGGATCGACGCCGCGGTAGTCGCTGACGTCGTAGCCGAAATCCTTCATTGGTGAAGTGAAGAACGGCGACAACCAGATGGCATCGACATTCAGGCTGGCGATGTAGTCGAGCTTGTGCAGCACGCCTGGCAGATCGCCGATACCGTCGTCGTTGCTGTCGTAGAAACTGCGCGGGTAAACCTGATAGATGACGCCACCGCGCCACCAGTCCTTGCGGATAACAGCCATACATCAATGCCTTATATGTTCGTGATGACGGCTTCACTCTAGGCAAGCATGGCCGCCGTCACATCCTCCCCGCCGGGCTTTTCGCGGGCGTAGCTTGAGCCCGCCGAGGGGGAGGAGTTTTTGCCCCGTAGGGTGCGCTGTGCGCACCAATGACTGCGACACCACAACCCGGGCACGGCACAAAAAGAAGCGCCAACGCCAATCCCGATGGTGCGCACGGCGCACCCTACACAGCGGACCGAGTTGGGTACCCCGCCCTACTCGCCCTGAATCTTGCTCAACAAACTGCGCGCCAGCTGTACCGCCTCGCTGCGCTGGGTGATGGCGAGCTTCTGGTAGAGGCTGCGGATATGGGTCTTGATGGTGGTCGGGGCAACGTTAAGGTGCTCGGAGATCTGCTCGTTGGACAGCCCGGCGTGGATCAGGCTGAGCACCTGCCATTCGCGGCGGGTCAGCGGCGAATGGCGGATCAGCTCGGGTACGTCGGGGCGGTTGATGATGTCCTGGATCACCGCCTCGTCGAGGGTGATGCGGATCGCCCGGCTGAAGTCGCGCTGCTGCTGGGCCAGCTGGATCAGGCGGTCAGCGCGCTGGCTTTCCAGCTCGTCGAGCTGGCGTTCGTGCTGCAGGCCCTTGAGCATCGCAATCAGCGGTTTGCCGATGCGCAGGAAGCTGCCGATCGCCCCGGTGCTGCTGGCCAGGCTCAGGGCCTTGTGCAGGTGGTCAAGGGCCGCCTGGCGCTCCTCGCGTTGCCAGAACAGCTGGGCCTGGAGGATATGGTTGCGGTTCTGGTCCATCACCAACTGGTGGCGCTCGGCATCCACCTGCAACTGGCGCAGGATCGGCAGCGCGCGTTCGCTCTGGTTCAACGCCAGGTAGGCGCGCACATGGTTGCGCGCATTGCCCTGGGCGAAGTGGTTGGCCCCGGGTTTGAGCGGCGGCGCGGTGCTCAGCCACTGCTGGATGCTGTCCTTGTCCTGGGTCGAATCCCAGTAGGTGAGCATCACCACATGGGCATTGGCCAGCCAGTCGATATGGTAGTTATCGCCGGCCAGCAGGCTCTGGATCTTGCCGATATAGTCGGCGCACACGCTCTGCTGGCCGCGGGCGTGGGCGACCCGGGCGAGCAGTACATAGCACTGCAAAAACCAGTGATCGCCCACCGCATCGAGGATCTCCAGGCCCTGCAGGGCGCACTGCTCCACCGCATCCAGGTGGTGCCATTCGAGCAGCACCTGGCCACGCACGCGGTGGATAAATTCCATGATAGGGGTCACCGGCAGCTGTTCCTGCTCGATGTATTGCAGCGCCCGTTCCTGCAGGTTGTAGGCCTTCTGCAGATGGCCCTGGGCGACGGCGATCTCGGACAACTGGCCGAGGCTCCACAGCACCGGGTGGGTGGCATTGATCTGCTGGGCGCGGCGCACGGTTTCCTCGTGCTGCTGCTGGGCCTTGACCAGCTCGCCCTGGACGAAATGTACCTCGGCCAACACCGACATTGCCGCCACCCGCGAGGTGCGCATGGTCAGCGGCTCGAAGGCCAGGGCCTCGCGGGCGAAGGCCATGGCATGGTGCAGGTCGCCCTGATTGATCGCCACCTGGGCGCGCACCGCCTTGAAGTCTGCCTCGATGCGCTGCCACTGCTCGGGGCTGTACTGGCCTTTCTGCGCCGCTTCGCCGGCCTGCAGCCAGCGCTCGACCTGCTCGCTCTGGTACTGGTTCTGCGTGGCCCAGGCCTGCAACAGGGTGAACAGCGGCGACTCGGCGATGGCGCTTTCCGGCAACACCGCCAGGCAACGCTGCAGCAGAGCCAAACGGCCCTGGCGATAGAACTGGCGGCCATGCGCCTCGAGGATCTGCGTCACCCGTTGTGGATCGCCGGCGAGCACCGCGTGACGTGCCGCCTCCTCCGGCATCTGCTCTTCCAGCAGCGCCTCGGCCGCGCGCAGGTGCAGCTCGGCCACGCGTTGCGGCTGATGGGTGCTCAGCTCGTTCTGCAGAAAGCAGGCGAACAGCGGATGGTAGGCGAACCACTGGCGCAGGCCGTCGACGGGCTGGATAAACAGGCCGGCACGCTCCAGCGCTTCGAGCATCTCGCGGCCGTTGCAGCTTTCGGTCAGACGATCGGCCAGGGCCGCGCTGAAGCGTTCGAGCAGGCAGGTGGCCTGGAGGAACTCCTGGGTCGGCGCATCCAGGCCGTCGAGCACCTGTTCGCGCAGGTAATCGCGGATATAGGGGTGACCGAGCTGCAGGCTTTCGAGGAACAGGTCCATGCCACGCCCGGTCTGCACTTCCTGCTGGGCCAGCTGCAGGGCGCAGGGCCAGCCGCCGATACGCCGATTGAGGCGCTCGACCTGCTCGCGGTTGATGCTGATCGGCAGGCTCAATTCCAGCAGGGCCTGCACCTCGTCGTGCTCGAAGGCCAGCAGGCCGGCATCCAGTGCCAGCAGCTGGCGCTTGACCCGCAGTTCGGCCACGCCCAGATCCGGCAGGCCGCGACTGCACACCAGCAGGGTCAGCCAGTCGGGCATATTGCGCAGGAAGAAACGCAGCACGGCGATCAGCTCGCGGTTGTGCAGCACCTCAAACTCGTCGAGCACCAGCAGCAGCGGCGCATGTTCGGCCGGCAACTCGGCGAGCAGGCGGGTAAGCAGGCCGTCGAGGTCCTCCTCACCCCGCTCGGCGCGGGCCAAGCTTTGCCCACAACCGCCGTCGAGGCGGGCATGCAGGGCGTTGAGCAGGTAACGGCCGAACTGGCGCGGGTTGTTGTCCTTGTCATCCAGGTTGACCCAGACCACCGCACCGGCGAAGGCCGCCGCCCACTGGCCGGCCAGCACCGTCTTGCCGCAACCGCTGGGGGCCTGCAGCACGGCCAGGCGCGCCAGGGGCAGGCGCTGCAGCCATTCATCGAAACGCGGCCGGGCGAGCAGACCGGGATGCAGGGCCGGCGCACAGAGCTTGGCCGGAATCAGCGGCAGCGGCTGAGCTAATGCAGCATTCATACGATCACTCCCGTTAATTGTCTTTGTATCGGGTAGCAGCGAATCTTACGCAACTTGCAAGCTCAAGCCTGCGCTATAAACAGCAAAAAACGGCATGCCCCGATTGAGGCCATGCCG
Organism: Pseudomonas sp. MIL19; assembly: GCF_028680365.1. Taxonomy (NCBI): domain Bacteria; kingdom Pseudomonadati; phylum Pseudomonadota; class Gammaproteobacteria; order Pseudomonadales; family Pseudomonadaceae; genus Pseudomonas; species Pseudomonas sp. MIL19. The sequence goes on from NZ_JAPPVG010000008.1 coordinate 95,107, forward strand.
GTGGGAGGACCAACCCCGTACACATCGATAGATGCCGCGAGGCCACAACCCGTAGGGTGTGCCGTGCGCACCTATTAGAGCCGCGACACCACAATCCGGGCGCAAGCAGGGCCAGGGTGCCAATTCCAATGGTGCGCACGGCCTAGGCGGTCCCACACACCCTACCCTTTGACTCCGCCTGCGGTCAGGCCGCCGACTATCCACTTCTGGCAATAGAGGAACACCGCGGTGATCGGCAGGCCGGAGAGCACGGCGGCGGCGGCGAAGTCGCCCCACAGGTAGTTCTGCTCGTAGAGGTACTGCTGGGCACCGACCGACAGGGTCAGCTTGTCGACGTCCATCAGCAGCACCGAGGCAATCGGGTATTCGGTGATGCTGGTGATAAAGGCGAGGATAAACACCACGGCGAGGATCGGCACGCTCATCGGCAGGAGAATGTGCACGAAGGCCTGCCAGGTGGTGGCACCGTCGACGATGGCAGCCTCTTCCAGGGAGGCGTCGATGCTCTCGAAGTAGCCCTTGATGGTCCAGATATGCAGGGCCATGCCGCCGAGCGAAGCGACTATCACCGCGCCATGGCTGTTCACCCCGAGCCAGCCGGCGTGCTTGCCCAACTGGTCGAACAGCGCATAGATGGCCACCAGCGACAGCACCGGCGGAAACATCTGGAAGATCAGCATGCCCTTGAGGATCGGCCCCTTGCCGACGAAGCGCATGCGCGCAAAGGCGTAGGCGCTGGTGGTCGACAGCATAAGGATCAGCAGCGAGCTGATCAGGGCGATCTTCAGCGAGTTCCACAGCCAGGTCAGCACCGGGAACGGCGGATTGAGCACGGTGCCGTTGTCCAGGGTGTAGGGAATACCCAAGGCCAGCGACCAGTGTTCCAGGGTCGGGTTATCCGGCAGCAGGCTGCCGGTGGCGAAGTTGCCCTCGCGAAAGCTGATCGACACCACCATCAGCAGCGGAAAGACGATCAGGGCGATAAACCCGAGCAGCCCGGCATGGGTCAGCCAGAGGCGGTATTTCACGGATTGCGGTTGCACCATGGCCATGGCAGGGTCCTCAGACTTTGACTTTCGAGAGTTTCAGGTTGAGCCAGGCCATACCACCGACCACCAGGAAGATCAGGGTGGCGATGGCCGCCGCCAGGGCGAAGTTCTGCCCGGAATCCTGGAAGGCGATACGGTAGGTGTAGCTCACCAGCAGGTCGGTGGTGCCGGCCGGAGTGGTCGCGCCGATGATGTCCGGGCCGCCGCGGGTCAGCAGGGTAATCAGCACGAAATTGTTGAAGTTGAAGGCGAAGCTGGCGATCAGCAGCGGTGCCAGCGGTTTGATCAGCAGCGGTAGAGTGATCTTCAGCAGGTTATCCAGGGGCGTTGCGCCGTCCATCGCCGAGGCTTCGTAGAGGTCACGCGGGATCGCCTGCAACAGGCCCATGCTCAGCAGCAGCATGTAGGGATAACCCAGCCAGGTGTTGACGATCAGGATCATGCTGCGCGCCAGGGTCGGGTCGCTGAACCAGTCCGGACGCACGCCGAACAGGCTGTCGAGCAGCAGGTTGATCTCGCCGAAGTTCTGGTTGAACAGACCGCGGAATACCAGGATCGAGATAAATGCCGGCACCGCATAGGGCAGGATCAGCATGACCCGGTAGAACGCCTTGCCGCGAACCAGGTCCCACTGCAGCAGGCTGGCCAGAACCAGGCCCAGGGCCAGGGTGAAGAGCACGGTGAGGCCGGCGAAGGCCAGGGTCCAGACGAAGATTTCGAGGAAGGGATCGCGGATGCTCGGCTCGCTCAGCACCCGGGCGAAGTTGCTCCAGCCGGCATACACGGTAAAACCGGGGGCCACTTTGTTGCCGTGGCTGTCGATATAGAAGCCGCTGCCCTGATCGGCCTCCAGGCGCTCACTGCTGCGGGTATTGAGCAGGTCGCCATTGTCCAGCAAACGGTACAGCGGCTTGACCGCCGCCACCTCGCGCAGACCATAGAGGCGCAGCAACTCGCCCTCGCTACCGCGCAGCACCCACTGTTCCAGTTCGCCGCGGCGCTGGATCACTTCGCGCAGCGGCAGGGCTTCGGCCAGGCTCACGGCGCTGTCCGGCAACAGCTGCAGCGGCTCGCTGACAAGCGGATTGCCCTGCAGCGGCGGCGAAACGAATACGCCCTGCTCGCCCTTGTCCACCCGCAGGCGCAGCGCGCCGTCATCATCCGCGTGCAGGCTGAAAGCGTAGCGCTCACCGGCCACATAGGTCTGATTGAGGTGATAACGCTGCACCTGCTCGAAACTCAGCAGGTTGGTCGCGCTGTAGTTGGTAAAGCCGATACCTACCGTGTACAGCAGCGGGAAGATCACGAACACCAGCATGCCCGCCACCGCCGGGTAGATATAACGGTGGGCATAGGCCTTCTTGCTGATAAACACGTAACTGGCGATACCAGTGACCACTAACCCGAGCAGGGCGAAAGCAACCTGCTGCTGGGCGTAGAGCGCCACCACGAGGTACAGCGCCAGGGCATTGAACAGACCCCAGACAGACCAGCGCAGAGGCTGGCGCAGGTACGCAAAAGCGGATGTTCGGGTCATGGCAGGACGGACCGGAGCAATTGAAAATTCCAGGGCTGACATCTTGTTATAACCTCAAGCAAGGCGGCCACCGACGCCAAGCGTCGGCAACCGCCGGTTGTCACTTGGCGATACGCTTGGCAGCGTCATCCAGCGCAGCGTCCACGGTCTGGCGACCGGAGGTGATATTGGTCAGCGCCGGGGCCATGGCCGACCAGAAGCTGCCCATTTCCGGGACATTGGGCATCGGCCGGCCCATGGCGGCGTTGTCGAAGGTGGCCTTGATCAACGGGTCGTTGGCCAGCTCGGCCATATAGACCTTGTTCGGCACAGCGCCCAGGGGCACATCGGCATTCACCATCTTCAGGCCTTCGACCTGCAGCAGGTAGCTTTCGAGGAACTCCACGGCCAGGGCCTGGTTGGGGCTGGCGGCGTTCAGGGTCGCGGCCATTACTCCGGTGAACGGCCGGCTGGCGGCCTCGCCCACTGCCGGGATCGGCGCGACGCCGAACTCGATGCCGCTCTTCTGGATGTTCGACCAGGCCCAAGGCCCGCTGATAAACATCGCCGACTCACCCTTGTTGAAAGCCGCCTCGGCTGCGCTGTAATCCGCACCCTTGGGCATCACCCCGGCATCGATCAGCGCCTTGAGGGTGGCCGCGCCCTGCTTCGCTCCGGCGCTGTTGACCCCGGTCTTGCTGACGTCGTAACCGCCGTCAACTTCGGCGAAGGCATAACCGCCGTTGGCGGCCAGCAGCGGCCAGGTGAAGTAGGTGTTGTTGTAGTCCCAGAGGATCGCGCGCTTGCCGTCTTTGGCCAGCTCGACGTTGAGCGCCAGCACTTCATCGAAGTTTTGCGGCGGGGTCGGCACCAGCGCCTTGTTGTAGATCAGGCCGGTGGCTTCCACGGCCATGGGGTAGCCCCACAGTTTGCCCTGGTAGGTCACCGCGTCCCAGGCGAAATCCTCGATGGCCTCCTTGCTCTTGGCGCTCGGATTGATCGGCGAGATCAGCCCGCTCTGTGCCCATTCGCCGAGGCGGTCGTGGGCCCAGATAAAGATGTCCGGGCCGTTGCCGGTGGCGGCGGCCTGCTGGAACTTGTCGGTGGCGCTGTCGGGGTGCGCCACTTCGACCTTGATCCCGGTGTCGGCGGTGAATTTCTCGCCAACTTGAGCCAGGCCCTTGTAACCCTTGTCGCCGTTGATCCAGATAACCAGCTTGCCTTCTTCGATGGCCGCCTGGGCCGATAGCGGTAGGCCCAGGGTGCTGGCCAGACTGATGGCGACTGCAGTAAGTAACTTCTTGTTCATGGGTGAGAGTCCTCGTGGCTTCTTATTGTTGATCCACAACCGCTGCAGGCCGGTGGGTGGTCGCGCAGCCCTTGCATCCTCGGGCAGAAAAACAGGCGCCACATCCTCCCCCGATGCAGCTCGCGAGGGCGTAGAGATGGGGGCGTAGTCTGCCAGCCGCGGGCGAAAAAAAGTATGCGCACCGGCCCTTTCCACGCCTGCCGCAGGTGGCAAAAACCGACTTCAATGGCGGCTCAACCGTACCGGGAGAAGTCCATGCGCCGCTCGTCACCGCTGCTCGCCAGCCTGCTTATCGCCCTACTCAGCCCGCTCGCCCTGGCGGCCCCGCAGTTGCAGGCCTGGCTCGACCAACAGCCCCTGCAGTTACGCTGGCAAAGCGAAGCCGGGCAGCGTTACAGCAGCGAACTGGCGTTGCAGCCCGGTCTGTTGAGCCTGCACGGCCCCACCGCGACACAGCCGGCGCAAAGCCTGCTGCCCTACCAGCGCCATGCCTGGCAGGCCGACAGCCACCTGAGCATGCAGGTGCCGACAGCCGGACGCTATCGCCTGCTGTTCCAGGACGGCGACGACGCCCACCTGCGCCTGCTGCCGATCAAAGCGCCCCCCGTCAGCCAGGTCGCCTGTACAGCCTGGCAGGGTCAGGCCCTAAGCGTCGACGTCAGCCGGGTATTCGCCGATGGACAGCCAGTGCGCGATGCCTATAGCGGGCAACTGGCAACAGTCGAGAATGGCCAGGTGCGGATGACCCCGGCTCCCCAGAGCGGCGGCCTGCTGTTGCTCGAAGCCGCCGCGGCGCAGGCCCAGCCGGCCCACGACTGGCGCAACGCCACGGTGTATTTCGCCCTTACCGACCGCTTCGCCAATGGCGACCCGAGCAACGACCACAGCTACGGTCGCCAGCCCGACGGCGAGCAGGAGATCGGCACCTTCCACGGCGGCGACCTCAAGGGCCTGACCGGCCAGCTCGACTACTTGCAGCAGCTTGGGATCAGTGCCCTGTGGATCAGCGCGCCCATTGAACAGATTCATGGCTGGGTCGGCGGCGGCGACCAGGGCGACTTTCGTCACTACGCCTACCACGGCTACTACGCCCTGGATTTCACCCGCCTGGACGCCAATATGGGCAGCGAGAACGACCTGCGCGAACTGATCGCCCAGGCCCACGCCCGCGGCATCCGCGTGCTGTTCGACGTGGTGCTCAACCACCCCGGCTACTCGACCCTGGCCGATATGCAGGAACTCGGCTTCGGCGGCTTGCGCGACGGCATGGCTCAGTACCTGCCGCAGCGCTGGAGCGACTGGCAGCCAGAGAGCTACGAGAATCTGCACGCCTACCACAACCTGCTCGACTACCAGCACCCGGACTGGAAGCAATGGTGGGGCAAGGACTGGCTGCGCGCCGGCATCGCCGACTACGATCAGCCGCCCAGCGTGCTGGTCGACCCGCTCAAGGGCCTGCTGGCGTTTCTTCCCGACTTCAAGACCGAGAGCGAACAGGCCGTGGCGCTGCCGCCCTTTCTGCTGCGCAAGGCCGATACCCGCGCGGTGCCGCGCGAGGGCTATCGGGTGCGCGACTACCTGGTGGAATGGCTGACGTTCTGGGTGCGCGAGTTCGGCGTCGACGGTTTCCGCGCCGACACCGTCAAGCATGTCGAGCTGGACACCTGGGCGGCGCTGCGCCGGGCGGCCGATCAGGCCCGTGCCGAGTGGTCGGCCGCCAACCCCCTTGATCCCATGAGCGGCAGCCCGTTCTGGATGGTCGGTGAAGTGTTTGGCCACGGCCCCCAGGCCAACGTCTACCAGGACAACGGCTTCGACGCCCTGATCAACTTCGCCTTCCAGGGCGAGCTGGCGGCCAAGGCCAGCGACTGCCTGAGCCAGGCCGATAGCGGCTACGGCGAATATGCCGGGCTGCTGCAGAGCAACCCCGGGCACAACTTTATGAGCTACGCCTCGTCCCACGACACCTCGCTGTTCTTCGCCGAACAGAACAACGACCTGAAGCGCCAACAGGGTCTGGCCGCGGCCCTGCTGCTCAGCCCCGGCGCGGTGCAGATCTACTACGGCGACGAAAGCGCCCGCCCCCTCGGCCCCAGTGGCTCCGACCCGTACCAGGGCACCCGCTCGTCGATGAACTGGGCGACGCACCAGCAGCCACCCATCGCCGCCCTGCTCGAGCACTGGCGCATCCTCGGCCAGTTCCGCGCGCGCCATCCGGCCATCGGGGGCGGCAGCCATCAACGCTTGTCCAGCCAGCCCTACACCTTCGCCCGCCGCCTCGGCGACGACAAGGTGGTGATAGTTCAAGGCCCGTGATGCGCCACAGCAACCTTCACCAACGCCAACGCCAACGCCAACCCCGTAGGGTGCGCCGTGCGCACCACTTTCTACGCGGTATTACCATGACCCCGGAACAACAACGCCAACAAACCCAACTGACCTTCGCCGCCAGCGGCTCGGACATCCAGGTCGGCCAAGCCGCCGACTGCCCGCTGCCCATCGAACAACTGCTGGCCACCGAGGCCACCAGCCCCTGGGTACGTCGCCACTTCGCCAGCGGCCTGACCGCCGAGGTCTACCAGATCGAGGCCGACGGCAAGCTCTGGACCCTCAAGCGCGCGCGGGCGCAGTGCAAGGTGCAGAACCTCAACGGCCAGACCTCCTTTCTCAACGAGGTGCAGCGCCGCGCCGAGCTGCAGGCCTTGAAACAGCAACCGGCCTGGGCTGCGGCCCTGAGCGGAATAGTCGCCACCCAGTACGCCAGCTACCGCCAGGGCCTGCTGCTGTCGCCCTGGATCGCTGGCGAGGCCGTACAGGAATGGGACGAACGTCGCCTGCTGCAGCTGTTCGCCAGCCTCTCGGCGCTGCTGCAACTGGGCTTCTTCGACTGGGACCTGTGCCCGGGCAACCTGCTCGACGACGGCCAGATCCGCCTGTTCGACTTCGGCTATATGTACCGCTTCGATCCCTTGCGCGCCTGCAACAGCAACGGCCTGCTGACCCCGCAGTGCCACGCCGCCGAACGCTTCGAAACCCGCAGCTACTACGCCTACCTGCTCGACCTGGAACAGCGCCAGGGCAGCGCCGCCGCCCTTAGCGCCCTGGAGCTGGAAAAACGCATCGCCCTGGAGTGCTACCAGCACCTGCGCCAGACCCTGGCTCAGCGCGGAGCGAGCAGCGACGTACTGGCCTGGCTGGATGGCATTATCGGCGACTGGCAACAGGCCCTGCGCCACGACCTCGCCCGCCTCTACCTGCGCGAAGCCTGGCGCTCGCACTGGAGCGACCTGGACGACGACCTGCAGGGACAGACCTGCACCCCCCTGACCCTGCAACGCCTGGATTGGCTGACGGAATGCCTGGACGCACAGGCTACGGACTTGCAACGCCTGAACCTGCTGCAAGACAGACCCGTGGCTGCCTGGCGACAACAACTCGAACAGGCCAGGGAGCAGGCTATGGCCTGGCAGGTCAGCGGTTAACCCCGGTGCGCGCGGCGCACCCTACGGGACTATCTAAACCCCGGCACGATGCCGCACTCGTAGGGTGCGCCGTGCGCACCGCGGCTTACGCGGTTATTCGCCATATGCATCTCCATCCAACGACAACCGCCTGGCCGGCCACTCGCCTGACAGATCGGTATTTAACCCCGATGCGCGCAGCCTAGGTGGCCCCGCACTCCCTACGGGACCGCTACCACCCGCACGATGCCCACTCGTAGGGTGCGCCGTGCGCACCGCGGCTTACGCGGTTCTTCACCACCTGCATCTCCATCCAACGACAACCGCCTGGCCGGCCACTCGCCTGACAGATCGGCGTTTAACCCCGGTGCGCGCAGCGCACCCTACAGAAGCGTCGCGCCCCGCGCCTTGCGCGGTCACTCGCCGAACGTGCCCTCTGCTTCCCCGGCACCGCCCCAATCCGCCGGGTATATGCCTTCGCGCACCAGGCGGTGGTAGCTGGACCAGGGCCAGTCGGCCACCCGCTCGACCAGACCATGGCGCACCGGGTTCCAGTGCAGATAGTCCAGGTGGCGGCGGTAATCCTCTTCATCGCGAATACGGTGTTCCCAGAAGCGCCGCTGCCACAGCCCGGACTCGCGGCGCAGGCAACGGCTCAGGCTGATCGCCCCCGGCGTGCGGGGGAGCGCCTGGCTAGTCAGGCGCTTGATCAGCGACCAGCGCAGGCCGAAGTCGGCATCGCCCGCGGGCAACTGCCACAGGCAATGCAGGTGATCGGGCAATAACACCCAACCCGCAATGGTGAAGGGATAACGCTGACGCACCTGGACGATGGCCAGGCGCAGAGCTTCACGCAACCTCGGTTGGGTCAGCAGCGGCCGGCGCTGCTCGGTCACTAGGGTAAAGAAATAGCAGGCACCCGCATCCTGGGCGCGGCGATAGTCGGACATTCCCTGTCTCCTGACGCTGATTGCCTGTACAGGATAGCCGCTGGTGCGCGCAGCCTAGGCGGCCCCGCACCCCCTACGGGACAACTGGCCCCCGGCACGATGTTGCCTTCGCAGGGTGCGCCGTGCGCACCGGGCGTCGCACCTCAGGTCAGGTAGCGGCCACACAGTGCCTGCTGTTCGGCGACCATCGCGGCCTGGCGCATGCTGGTTTCGCTGATGCCGACGAGGCGCTGCATATTGCATTCGGCCACCGTGTGAATGGCATGCATGCTGCGCGTCACCTCCTCGGCCGCCTGTTGCTGCTGGGCGGTGGCCTGGCTGATCTGCCGCGACATGCCGGCGATATGGCCGACCTGTTCGCGGATCTGCTGCATCACCCCATCGGCCTGACCGACCTGGGCAAGGTTGGCCTGCATGCGCTGGCGGCTCAGCTCCACCGACTGCACCGCCAGCTGGATGCCCTGGACCAGACGCTCGATACGCGACTGGATCTCCCCGGTCGAGCTGGCCGTGCGCAGTGCCAGGTTGCGCACCTCGTCGGCGACCACGGCAAAGCCACGGCCCTGTTCGCCGGCGCGGGCGGCCTCGATCGCGGCGTTCAGGGCGAGCAGGTTGGTCTGCTCGGCGATGCCGCGAATCACCTCGAGGATCTGCCCGATCTGGGCACTGAAGGCCTCGACCTTGGCGATTTCGTCCACGCTGCCCTGCAGCTGCTCGGCCAGTTCGCGGGTGCTGCCGATGGTGCCGGTCATGATGCGGCTGCCGTCGCTCACCCGATCCTCAACGCTGCCGACCCGCGCGGCCGTGTCCTCGGCATGCCGGGCGACCTCGGCGAAGCTCGACTCCAGCTGGGTCAGGCTGGTCGCCAGCGCACCGATGCTCGAACGCTGCTGTTCCAGGCCCTGGCGCGCCTCGGCGCAGGAGCCGGTATTGCTGCGGGCGATGGCGTCCTGTTCGTTGGCAGCACAGCCCAGCCGGGCCAGGGCATCGCGCAGGTTGCCGGCGACCCGGTTGACGTCCGCCGCGACCCGGCCGAATTCATCTGCGCGGCGGTAATCGCACTGGCCGCGCAGGTCACCCTCGGCCAGCTGGTTCAACGCACCGGAGACCGCACCCAGAGCCCGGCGCATGGTGCGGCTGAGCCACACGCCCATGCCCAGGGCGATGCCGAGCGACAGCGCGGCCAGCCACAACAGGCGGTCGAAACCGCTGCGGTAGGTCGCCCGCGCCTGCTCGAGCTGGGCCTGGGCGTCCCGCTCGCCCGCCTCGATCAGCCGCTCGACCTGCTCACCCATCTGCCCCTGCAAGCCCTGCAGCAGGCCCTTGCGCTCGAGGTTGCGCTGCTTGTCGGCGAGCCAGCCGGCGTACTGGGCCAGGGTGCCCTGGCCGTCGAGGAGGATGTTGCGCTCGATCTCGGCAAATTCGCCCAGGTAGGTGTGGGCGTAGTCGGTGCGGCTGTCCTGGTGCGGCTTGAGGTCGTCGAGCACGTTGGCCAACTTCTTGTGCAGATTCGGCAGGCGCTCCCGGACCTTGACCTCGGCCTGCGCCAGGCGCTGCGCCGATGCGCTGCCGACGGCATCGAAGACCAGCGCCTCGACCTGTTCCAGGGGAATGATGAACTGCTTGAGCGAGTAGGCGACGTAGTCGTCCTTGGTGTCGGCCTGCACCCTGAGCAGATCCTGCTTGAAGCGCGACAGCTGCAGCTGCAGGTCGCGCAGCGCCACCGCAGTCTTGTCGACCCGCTCCAGCAACTGGCGCTGCGCCTGCAGCAGCGCCTGGCTCTGCGCATCCAGCTGCGGCAGCAGCTGCACCAGCAGCGCCAGGGCCAGCTGGTGCGGGCTGCCGTCACTGTCGTGCATGCGTTCGAGGCGCGTGGCGACCTGCTCGGCGCGCTGCCGGTGCTCGGCGGCGAACGCATCGAGATCCTCGGCGCGCTCCGCGCCCAGGGCATTGGAAATATTCTGGGTCAGACCCTGCAGGGCGCTGAAAAAGTTCTGACTGGCCTGCAGCCGCGCAGCGGTGTGCGCGAGGCGCTCACTGTTGCCCTGCAGGTCGGCGATGGCGGCCAGGCTGCTGCCGCCCAACAACACCAGCAACAGCGCCAGTGCCGCGATAAGTAGATAGAGCCGGGACAGGAAGCCGAACTCGAGCGCGGCGAACCTGTTGGTAATGGAGGACAACATCCTTCTCTCCAATCGATAAGGCCGGGCCGGCGGGTTGCCCCGGCGGCCCGGCAGGCTCAGAAGCTGCCCGAGGTGCTGGCTCCAGCGCTGACGGTCAGGCTGTTGTTGGCACCGGCTTGCCAGGTCTTGACCTGGGTCGGGTTGCTTTCATTGCGGATGATGCACTTCCACTCCACCTGTTGCTGGGCCGGCAGGCTGATGCTGCCCTTCCAGGTCGGGTAGGCGCTGGTATCGGTCAGGCGCACGGCCGCTGCCGCGCTCCAGTTGCCCAGCTGGCTGACATTGCCCACCGCGTAGACGCTGTCGCCCCATTGGGTGATGCCGTTGTCGCAGCGAAAATTCACGCTGACCAGATCGCCACCGCCATCGCCAGCGCTGTCCGTGCGCCAGATACGCACCTGCCCATTGTCGCTGGTCAGCGCCTGGGTGAAGTTGCCGCTGGCCACCTGACCGGGGGAACCCAGGTTCGAATCCAGGGCGATCAGCAACTGCTGATCGCTGCCGCTGACGGTCGCCACCAGGCCGCTGAAACCCGTGTGGAACTCGATCGCCGAGTCGGCCTTGATCCCCGCCGTACGGCGGATCTGGATCAGCTGGCGGATAAAGTCTCCGTAGCCCCAGTCGTACATGTGCGACCAGTAGACCACCGGCGTGCCGGGGCTGGAGAGGATATAGGCATAGGCCCGCTTGAGCAGGTGATCGGGCAACGGCCAGTGGTGCTGCCCGCCGTTCTGGCCAGGCGAATACCCTGTGTCATGGTTGTCGACAAAGGTCACCGCCACCTCGCGCCAGCGCGGGTCGGGGTTGCCGTTCAGGCCATTGCGCCAGTCGCTGACGCTGCCGTTCTGCATGCGCTCCTTGAGGGCGAAGTCGAAGATGGTGCACTGGGCCCGGTCCGACCAGTCCTTGAGGATCTGCTGCCAGCTCGCGCCGTTGCGCCAGTCCCAGCTCGGGTATTCGCCCGGGGCCTTCCACAGCTCGCCGACGCAGAAGCCGTCGTCGTGGGCCTGGTCCATCCAGCTGTCGACCCGCTCGCCGGCGTAGCCACGGACGAAATCGAAACGAAAGCCACCGGCACCGTACTGGTTGCGCAGGTTGGCGAATTCGTCGCGGAACATCGCGTAGTTCTGCGGGTGGGCAGTATTGAGGTCGGCGTCGCCGCCCATAAAGCGGTCGCCATCATCGCAGTCGTTGGCATAGTTGCCCGGGTCACTGCAATCGTGACGCCACAGGCCCTGGCCGGCCGGCAGATTGATTTCCTTGTGCGGATAGCCGCGGTTCATGTGGTTGGGCACCACATCGTAGATCGGCTTGACCCCGGCCCCGTTCAGCGCGCTGGCGGCCTGCTTGAGCTGGCTGTCGCTGCCGTAGCGACCGTTCTTGTTGAAGTCGTGCCAGAAGTAGCCCTCGCCGCCGCCCGAGGTGCCGTTGCTGGAATCGCTCCAGCTGGAGAAGTCGCGCCAGGGTACCGGCATCCAGATGGCGCTGAAGCCGTCCGCGGCGATGCTCGGAGCCATGCTGGCGAGGGTGCTGTACCAGGTGTTGGGGGCAGTGCGCACGACGTTCCAGTGAAAGCCTTGCAGGATGATTTCGTCGCCGCCGTGGTAGCGCACGCCATTGGGCGATTTGCCCGCGGCTTCGGCCGCCTCGAGCAGGCTGCCGTAGGGGTACGCCAGGGGCGTCAATGCCAGGACCAGCCCGGCAAGTCGCAGGTATCGTTTCATCGTAGAGCTCCATTTTGTTGTTGTAGAGAGCATCCGACTACAGGGGATGTGTTGCGCGGGCGGACGCCTGGGTCCACTCAGCCGCGCCAGCTTGGCGCTGCACGCGCCAGCGCCATACCTCCCCTGGGTACTTTTCTTGCGGCGTAGCTGGCAGGCGTAGCCGCCACCTCCCCCTACCTGCCTGCGCGGCGCTACGCCCCGGACACTCAGCCTTGAAAAAAATGGCCGGGGAGGATGTGGCGTGAGGGGCGATCCATGACGCTTAACCCAGCCGCCGCCCTTGGTACCTCCTTGGTGCGGTCGAGCCTGCGGGGCAAGTGTCGGCACGCCAACGAGGACACCCTCCCCGCCGGCAAATGTCCGAACGGGCAGTGCGCAAGGCTCCGGCAGCCCTGAATCCAAAAACAAAAAAAGGCCCCACGATGAACAAGATCCAACCTGCACAGCTGTTTCGTCCCAGCGCCCTGCTCGCCGCCATGCTGCTGGCCAGCCCGGTCCTGGCCGTGGACTTCCATGGCTACCTGCGTTCCGGCATCGGCGCGACAGCCGGCGGCGGCGACCAGGCCTGCTTCCAGGCGGCCGGCGCGGCGGCCAAGTACCGCCTGGGCAACGAATGCGAAACCTACGCCGAGATCGGCCTGGGCAAGGAAGTGTGGAAGGAAGGCGAGCAGAGCTTCTACGTCGACAGCATGATTGCCTACAAGTCCGACCAGGCCAACGACTGGGAAGCAACCGACAGCGACAGCAACCCCTACGCCAATGGCACCAGCTCGATCCGCCAGTTCAATGTGCAGGCCAAGAACTTCCTCCCCGACACCCTGCCCGGTGCCACCCTGTGGGCCGGCAAGCGCTACTACAAGCGCCATGACGTGCATATCAACGACTACTACTACTGGGACGTTTCCGGGCCGGGTGCCGGCATCGAGGACATCGACCTGGGCTTCGCCAAGGCCCACGTGGCCTGGATGCGCAACACCGATGGCGACTGGACCTATAACGGCGCGGGCACCGGCACCAACGTGGCCAACGACACCCTGGATTTTCGTCTCAACGACATCGAGTTCAATACCGACGGCAAGCTGGAGTTCGGTTACAACTACGGCAAGGCCAACCTCTCCGATATCCAGGAAAAAGATCCCGGCTATAGCGACCAGAAAGGCCACCTGGTCACCGTCGAGCATGTCCAGGGCAACTGGTTCGGCGGCTACAACAAGCTGGCCCTGCAGTACGGCACCGACGGCATTATCGGCAGCACCGGGCGCAACACCACCGGTAACAGCAACGGCAGCATGGTCCGCCTGGTCAACCAGGGCGTGGTCAGCCTGAGCGACAACATCGAAATGATGTATGTGCAGATCCACGAAGACAAAGATTTCGACAACGACTCCGGTCAGGCCTGGACCTCCTTCGGCGTGCGCCCGGTGTACAAGTGGAACGACACCATGAGCACCGCCCTGGAGTTCGGCTACGACTACGTCGACCCCCAGGCCGATGGCGAAAAATCCCGCGACCTGAAGAAGATCACCCTGGCCCAGCAATGGTCCGCCGGCCGCAGCTTCTGGGCCCGTCCGCAAATCCGCGTCTTCGCCACCTACGCCATGTGGGACGGCGGCCGCTACAACGCCGCCAGCGAATCCATCGAGCCGGGCGACGACAACGGCCTGACCTTTGGCGTACAGGCCGAAGCCTGGTGGTAAGCGAATCGGGGCCCGTTGCATCCGGGCCCTGAACGAAGTTGTAACGCTGCTCCTGTGGTTATTTGCCCCGGACCTGCAACAGGCCGGGGCCCTTTTACAGGCGTGAACAATAAGAGGAATAACACATGCCGCACTATCGACTCACCGGCCTTGCCCTGCTCGGCCTGCTGCTGACCGGCTGCGCGGGCGAACCGCTGCGCCGCTTCGACGCACTGACCCAGACACCCGCCCCGCTGCAGACTTCCCAGCAGGGCGGCCAGCACGCGCTGGCCGCTGCCAAACCTTGCTGCAGCAGCCTGCAACAACTGCCCTATATGCCGATCCCGGCCAACTTCTCCGGCGACGTGGTCATCGACCCCAGCGCCCCGGCTTTCGAGTTCCAGAGCGGCAAAAGCTTTCTGCGCGCCTTCGCCCTGCCGAGCAACAGCCGCTCGTTCGAAATCCGCCTGTACAGCCAGGCCGGCAACACCGTGCTGGCTCCCAGCGCCATGCTGCTCGACAGCCAGTTCCGCCTGACCCGTCTGCTCGGCAGTGAGGATTTCGTCTACGAACCGGCCGCCGGTCTCAAGGGCGACAGCCTGGATGCGCGCCTGCGTATCGACCGCCTCTATCACGACAACCCCGGCAACGAGCAGTACCTGATCCTGTTCACCAGCGAGCGCCAGCTGGCCGGCCAGACCGTCCTGCAACACCCGGCCAAGGCCCATGCCAAGGCCCACGGCAACGAGCCGCCAAATATTCCCGATCCCGTCGCCCGGCATGCCCCGGTGGGGGTGATCAAGATGGTGCTGATCGAGGACGGCAGCGCCAGCCAGCAGGCCAACAGCTATGTGCCGCCGCGCAGCATCGGCATGGAAATGGGCAATCGCCTGCCCACCACCCCAGTGCCGGCCGTGCTGCCGGAGACCCAGGCCTACTACCGCCAGGGCATCGACGCCGCCCTGGCCGGCCAGGACCTGGAACGCGCCCTGCGCCTGGCCGATGAAGCCGCCCGGGTCGGCGACGACAGCGCCAAGGCCTACCTGCTCGAGCGTATCCAGATCAAGTGAAGCCAATCCCTCCAGGGATATTTTCGGGCGGCCTCAGGCCGCCTTTTTTTCGCCTGCCATCCCTGGCGGCCACCCTGCTAACCGCCGCTAGGCGACGTTGAAAATCTTTCACCTGCCACACGAGGCACCCCATCCCCCACACGAGACCCTCAGGATGAAAACAACAATAATCCTCGCACTCCTGCTGCTTATGCCCGTCCTGCTCCCCAGCGTCCATGGCTTCGAGAAAGGCACGCTGACCATCTGGATCAACCCGGACAAGGGTCACGACGGCCTGCGCCAGGTCGGCGAACGTTTCACCCGCGACACCGGCATGCCGGTCAAGGTGCTGGCCCCGGAGGACCTGGCCAGCCGCTTCGATCGCCTCGGGGCCACCGCCCAGGGACCGGACATCGTGATTTTCGCCCATGACCGCTTCGGCTCCTGGATCAACGCCGGCCTGTTGCAGCCCCTCGTCCCCACTGCCGCCGCCCTGCAGCGGGCACCGACCTTTGCCTGGGAGGCGCTGCGGGTGGGTGCCGACTTTTATGGTTACCCCTTGGCCGTCGAGACCATCAGCCTGATCTACAACCAGCAACTGGTCACGCAGCCGCCACGCGACCTGGAACAACTGGCCGCCCTGGATCGCCAGCTACGCGCCCAAGGCAAGCGCGCCATCGCCTGGGACTACCGCAATCTGTATTTCTCCTGGCCCTTTATCAACGCCGGCGGTGCCTACAGTATCGGCAAGCACGGCGGCCTCTACGACCTCGGCGACCTGGGCATCGCCGGCCCCGCGGCGATTGCCGGGGTGCAGAGCATCAAAGCCCTGCTCGACAGCGGCGTGCTGGCGCACGACAGCGACTACGGCTCGATGATGGAAGACTTCAAGCGCGGCGAGGTGGCGATGATCGTCAACGGCCCCTGGGCCTGGAACGAGTTGCGCGATGCCAGGATCCCCATCGCCCTGGCCGCGGTGCCCGGCCCCAGCGCCGAGCAACCGGGACGGCCCTTTATCGGCGTGCAGGCCGCCGCCCTGAACCGCCACAGCCGGCACAAGGCGCAGGCCCAGCGCTTTATCGAGGACTACCTGAGCAGCGCCGAGGGGCTGCGTACGATCGACGCGGACAAACCCCTGGGCGCACCGGCCAACCTCGAGCTGATGGCGCAGATGCAGGACGACCCGCTGATCGCCGCCACCTACCAGGCCGCCGAGCGCGGCGAGATCATGCCGGACATCCCGGAGATGAAACGCTTCTGGAGTCTGTTCGAGGCGCGCCTGGAACCCATGCTGCTGGGGCAACGGCCAATCCCCGAGACCCTCGCGGAAATCGCCCGGAGGCTGCACGCCGCCGGGCGCATGCAAGGCCAACGCCGCCTGCACTACCCATCCGCGGACGGTTCCTGAGGTAAGAGGGGGTTGAAAGCGGTGGCAGGGACTTCAATGGCGCGAGGCGAAAGCCCGTTCAGCCATAAGAAACCCGCCACCCGCGGTGCGCACGGCGCACCCTACAGATATCGGCTGCCGGCAGGGCTTGCCCCTCACCCCGCCCCTCTCCCCCTGAGGGGCGAGGGAGTTGAATATGCCTTGCAGCCGAAGGTGCGCGCGGCGATCCGCCGTTTGTAGGGTGCGCTGCGCGCACCGGGGGTAACGATGGAGAGGCGACTCAGGGAGCCTTGATGCCCCGTGCGGCTTCGGCCAGGTAGAACCAGGTCGGCGCATCCAGTTGCAGCTCGCTGCCGGCCAGCGCTTCGTCGATACGCGCCTGGCGCAGGCTGCCGAGAATCGGTAGCGGATTGCCGGGCAAGCGGCGCAACCAGGCCAGGGCGACCTGGGTCGGGGTCGCCTGCAGGGCCGTGGCGACTTCGCCCAGGGCCTGCTGCAAGGCCGGTGGAAACTGCCCGCCAGCCAGCGGCGACCAGGCCAACACCTGCAGCCCGGCGGCCTGCATGGCCTGCAACTGACCACCCCAGGCCGGCTGCTGGGCCAGCAGCGACAGCTCGATCTGGTTGCAGCGCAGCGGCAGTTCCCTGGCCAGCACCTGCCAGTGCAGAGGCTCGGCATTGGACAGGCCGATCCAGCCCACCTTGCCGCTGGCCAGCATGGCCTGCAGCGCGCGGGTCACCTCCTCGACCTGCAACAGCGGGTCGGGGCGGTGCAGCAGAAAGCCGTCCAGGCGCTCGACGCCCAGGCGCGCCAACGAGGACTCCAGGGCCTGATTGAGGTAGCTCGCGGCGCTGTTGTAGTGCTTGACCCGCCAGCGCGACAGGTCCAGGGACGACGGAACTATATCGGCCTTGCTGATCAGTTCGAGGTCCTGACGCAGCTGCGGGCGCAGCCTCAGGGCCGCGCCGAAGCGCGCCTCGCACTCGCCCAGGCCGTAGATATTGGCGTGGTCGAAGCCGTTCAGGCCACGCTCCACGCAGCGCTCGATAAACCCCAGCAAGGCCTGGGGCGCGGCCAGCTCGGGGTAGTCGAGCAGGCGCATCATGCCCAGCAGCAGGGGTTGCCGCATTGCCTGGGTCACAGGCTTTCGAGCAGCTGCAGAGCCTCGCTGCTGCATTGCTGAATCCGCGCCCAGTCGCCGTTCTTGACCCACTCGCTGTCGAACATCCAGGTGCCGCCGACGCACATCACGTTGGCCAGGGCCATATAGCGCTGCACGTTGTCCGGGTTGATACCGCCAGTGGGGCAGAATTTCAACTCGGCAAACGGACCGCCCAAGGCCTTGAGCGCCGCGGTGCCACCGCAGACTTCCGCGGGGAACAGCTTGAAGCGGCGGTAGCCGAGGGCATAGCCGAGCATGATATCGGAGGCGCTGCTGACACCGGGCAACAGCGGTACCGGGCTTTCCAGGCTGGCCTCGAGCAATTGCCGGGTCGAGCCCGGAGTGACGATAAACTGCGCACCGGCCTCGAGCGCCGCATCCAGCATCGACAGATCCAGCACAGTGCCGGCACCGACGCACAGCTCGGGGCGCTGCTCGCGCAGCAGACGAATGGCGTTGAGGCCGTGGGCCGAGCGCAGGGTCACTTCCAGCACCGTCAGGCCACCGGCAGCCAGGGCATCGGCCAGCGGCAGGATATCCGCCTCGCGGGCGATGGTGATCACCGGCATGATCCGCGCACGGGCGCAGATGCTGTCGATCTGGGCGATCTTCTCGGCCATGCGGGCCTGCGGGGTATTTTCGTTGTGGGTCATATCGGCTGGTCCTTCGGCCCTAGGGGCACCAGTAAATCTCAAGGGGGGAATGCAGCAAGGCGCGGATCGGCATATCTGCCACGTCGCCGCCGGCCAGGGCCGCACGCAGCGTGGCCAGCTTGTCCGGGCCCTGAATCGCCAGCAGCGGCAGACGCGCCGCCGCCAGCAGCGGTAGGGTCAGGCTCAGGCGCTGGGCCGGCGCACTGGGGGCCTGCATCGGCAACACCCGGCGCGGGCAATCGGCCTGCAGGGCCAGGTCCAGATTGGGGCTGGCCGGGAACAGCGAGGCGGTATGGCCGTCGTCGCCCATGCCCAGCACCAGCACATCGATCGGCGGCAAATCGGCCAGGGCCTGATCGGCCAGCTCGGCGGCCTGCTCCAGGCTGGCCGCTACCTGGTACAGGCTGAGAAAACGTGCCTCGGCGGCCGCGCCACGGAGCAGATGACGGCGCACCAGCGCCTCATTGCTGCTGGCGTGATTGACCGGCACCCAGCGTTCGTCCGCCAGGCTGATCAGCACCCGCTGCCAGTGCAGCGGCTGTTGTGCCAGGGCCTCGAAAAAGGCAATCGGGCTGCGCCCGCCGGACACCACCAGGGTCGCCTGACCGCGGCTTTCAATGGCTACTCGCAGCGCCTCGGCCACGGCCACGGCCTGCGCCTCGGCCAGGGCCTGGGGGTCGGTGTGACTGTGAGCAAGCACGCCCGGTGGCAGTTCGAGCTCAGAGATCGCCATACCAGCTCCTACCGTCGCGGGTGATCAGGGCAATCGAGCCCATGGGCCCCCAGGTACCAGCGGCATAGGGTTTCGGCGCATCGCCCAGGCGCTTCCAGCCGGCGATCAGCTGATCGCACCACAGCCAGGCGTGTTCGATTTCATCCTTGCGCACAAACAGGTTCTGGTTGCCGCGCATCACTTCCAGCAGCAGCCGCTCGTAGGCATCGGGCACCCGCGCGCTGCGGTAGGTATCGGAGAAATTCAGTTGCAGCGGACCGCTGCGCAGCTGCATGCCCTTGTCCAGGCCCTGATCCTTGGTCATCACCTGCAGGGCGATGCCTTCGTCCGGTTGCAGGCGGATGATCAGCTTGTTGCCGATCAGCTGGCGCTGCTCCGGGTCGAAGATATAGTGCGGCGGCGCTTTGAAATGGATAACGATCTGCGACATCTTTTCCGCCATGCGCTTGCCGGTGCGCAGGTAGAACGGCACGCCGGCCCAGCGCCAGTTGCGGATATCGGCACGCAAGGCGACGAAGGTTTCGGTGTCGCTGCGGGTGTTGGAATTTTCTTCTTCCAGATAGCCCGGCACCGCCTTGCCATCGCTGCTGCCGGCCACATACTGGCCGCGCACCACCTGTTGGCTGAGTTGCTCGCCAGTGATCGGGGCCAGGGCCTTGAGCACCTTGACCTTCTCGTCGCGAATGCTGTCGGCGGACAGGTCGCTGGGCGGGTCCATGGCGATCAGGCAGAGCAGTTGCAGCAGGTGATTCTGGATCATGTCACGCAGCTGTCCGGCCTGGTCGAAGTAACCCCAGCGGCCCTCGATACCGACCTTCTCCGCCACGGTGATTTCCACGTGGGAGATATGGTTCTGGTTCCACTGGGTTTCGAACAGGCTGTTGGCGAAACGCAGGGCGATCAGGTTCTGCACCGTCTCCTTGCCCAGGTAATGGTCGATGCGATAGATGCGGGTTTCCGGGAAATACTGCGCGACCGCATCGTTGACCGCCCGCGAGGACTCCAGGTCATGACCGATGGGCTTTTCCAGCACGGCGCGGGTGCGCTCGGCCAGGCCGACCGCCGCCAGGTTGGCGCAGATGCCGCCGTAAACCGAGGCCGGGGTGGCGAAATAGGCGATCAGACGCTCGCGGTTGCCGACCTGTTCGGCCAGCAGCAGGTAGTCATCGGCCTCGAGAAAATCCATGCTCAGGTAGCTCAGGCGCGCCTGGAAGCGTTGCAGCACGGCGGCGTCCACCTCGGCGGCCGGCACGTGGCGGCGCAGATGCTGCTCGATCTGCTGCAGATACTGCTGCGCATCGCCGGCGTCGCGGGCCAGGGCGAGAATCTGCGTATCGGCGTGCAGCAGCCCGGCCCGATCCAGCTGATAGAGCGCCGGAAACAACTTGCGCAGGGCCAGGTCGCCGAGCGCACCGAATAAGGCAAAAGTACAGGATTCAACGATTATCGAAGGCATGATGTTTGTTCTTTTATCAAGTTAAGCTAGAAATACCCGGTTGCAACGGATTAATCAAGGTTGAATGTAGTAATAAAAACAACATTTTCACAAAATCCACTTTGCAGTGGTCGTCACCTGGCCCCATCAGTACGATAGGCCAGCAAATTCAGTGCAGGTTTAAGGAATCAACATGGATCGCGTGCGCAATCTACTGGAGCAGATCCAGGGCCGACTCGACAGCCTGAACAAGGCCGAACGCAAGGTCGCCGAGGTGATCCTGCTCAACCCGCAGCAGGCCACCCGCCTGAGCATTGCCGCGCTGGCCCAGGCCGCCCTGGTCAGCGAACCCACGGTCAACCGCTTCTGCCGCTCCTTCGGCGTCAGCGGTTACCCGGAACTGAAGATGCAACTGGCGCAGAGCCTGGCCAGCGGCGCGGCCTATGTCAGCCGCGCAGTGGAAGCCGACGACGCCCCGGAAGCCTATACCCGCAAGATATTCGGCAGCGCCATCGCCTCCCTGGACAGCGCCTGCCAGACCATCGACCCGCAGCTGATCAGCCGCGCCGTCGACCTGCTGATCCAGGCCCGGCAGATCCACTTCTTCGGCCTCGGTGCCTCGGCATCGGTGGCCCTGGATGCGCAGCACAAGTTCTTCCGCTTCAACCTCGCGGTCACCGCCCATTCCGACGTGCTGATGCAGCGCATGCTGGCCTCGGTGGCGCACACCGGCGATCTGTTCGTGATCATCTCCTACACCGGACGCACCCGCGAGCTGGTGGAAGTGGCGCGCCTGGCCCGGGAGAACGGCGCATCGGTACTCGGCCTGACGGCCGCCGGCTCACCCCTGGCCCAGGCCAGCACCCTGAGCCTGGACATCCCGCTACCCGAGGACACCGACATCTATATGCCGATGACCTCGCGGATCATCCAGCTCACCGTGCTCGACGTACTGGCCACCGGCATGACCCTGCGCCGCGGCGTGGACTTCCAGCCACACCTGCGCAAGATCAAGGAAAGCCTTAACGCCAGCCGTTATCCGGCCGACGAAGAGCCGATCTGAGCGCCCCGCACGCCAACGACAACCGACCTACCTGGTGCGCACAGCGCACCCTACAGGCCGACTCGCGCCTCACCCGTAGGGTGCGCCGTGCGCACCACCGACACCAGGCCGCCTGATGCGTGCAGCCCCTACTCCCATGCCGCCTAGAAAATGTAATCGGTGGTCAGAAAGCTCGATTCGCGGTTGCGGATGATCTCGCTGACCAGCGCCTTGTTGCTTTCCTGGAACTTGGTCGCCACCAGGGTACGGATGGAAAACACCCGCAGCGCGTCATGCACCGACAGGGTGCCCTCAGCCGAGTTCTTGCGCCCGTTGAAGGGGAAGCTGTCCGGGCCGCGCTGGCACTGGCTGTTGATATTGATCCGCCCCACCTGATTGGCGAAGGCATCCACCAGTCGGCCGACCTGGGCCGAATCGTTGCCGAAGATGCTCAGCTGCTGACCGAAGTCGGAGTCGAGCACATAGTCGATCACCGTCTGCAGATCGCGATAGGGCACCACCGGTACCAGCGGGCCGAACTGCTCCTCCTGATAGACGCGCATCTGCGCATTCACCGGGTAGAGCAGCGCCGGGTAGAAGAACGACTCGCGCGACTCGCCGCCACCGGCATTGACCACCCGTGCGCCCTTGTCCACCGCATCACTCAACAGGGTATGCAGGAAATCGACCTTGCCCGGCTCCGGCAACGGCGTCAGCGCCACTCCCGGCTCCCAAGGCATGCCCGGCTTGAGCGCGGCCAGCCCGGCACTGAACTTGTCGAGGAAACTGTCGACCACATCCTCATGCACGAAGAGGATCTTCAGCGCCGTGCAACGCTGGCCGTTGAACGACAACGCCCCAGTCAGGGCCTCGCTCACGGCGTTATCCAAATCGACCTTGGGTAGCACGATGCCGGGGTTCTTCGCGTCCAGACCCAGGGCCGCGCGCAGGCGATGCGGGCGCGGATGGAGTTTTTTCAGGTCGCTGGCCCCCTTGTGGGTGCCGATAAAGGCGAATACGTCGATCTTGCCGCTGGCCATCAGGGCGCTGACGGTTTCCCGGCCACTGCCGTAGATCACGTTGATCACCCCGGCCGGGAAGCTGTCGCGAAACGCTTCCAGCAGCGGGCGGATCAGCAGCACGCCGAACTTGGCCGGCTTGAACACCACGGTATTGCCCATGATCAGCGCCGGGATCAGGGTGGTGAAGGTCTCGTTCAAGGGGTAGTTGTAGGGGCCCATGCACAGGGTCACGCCCAGGGGCACGCGGCGGATCTGGCCGAGGCAGTCCTGCTCCAGCTCGAAGCGACTGGAGCGACGGTCCAGCGCCTTCAACGCCTCGATGGTGTCGACGATGTAATCGCAGGTGCGGTCGAACTCCTTCTCCGAGTCCTTGAGGTTCTTGCCGATCTCCCACATCAGCAGCTTGACCACCGCGCTGCGCTGCTCGCGCATGCGCCCGAGAAAGGCCTCCACATGCTGGATGCGCTCGGCCACCCGCATATTCGGCCACTGCCCCTGGCCATTGGCATAGGCGCGCACCGCGGCGTCCAGAGCACCCAGCGCCGCTTCGGCATCCAGACGCGGTGTGCTGCCGAGAATCACCTGCTTATCGCCCTCCTCGCTGGCCAGAAATACTGGGCTGCACACCGCCGCCAAGGGGCCATCCCAGGTACGCAACTGGCCATCGACCAGGTACTCGCGCTGCTCGATGGGCGCATCGGGGCGGTAGGCCTCGGGAATTTCGGCCAGGGTGGGAAACAGCGTGTCGAGACGTTTAGGCGCGGTCATGGCGTTCACTCCTGTCAAGGGATACGGCATCGGCGCAGTAGGCGGCGCGCCCCTGCAGAGCCTCTTCGATGCGCAACAGCTGGTTGTACTTGCCCACCCGGTCGGAGCGGCACAGAGAACCGGTCTTGATCTGCCCGGCACAGGTGGCCACCGCCAGATCGGCAATGGTGGTGTCTTCGGTTTCACCGGAGCGATGGGAAATCACCGCCCGGTAACCGGCATCCTGAGCCATGCGAATGGCGGCAAAGGTTTCGCTGAGGCTGCCGATCTGGTTGAACTTGATCAGAATCGCATTACCGATACCGCGCTCGATACCTTCCTTGAGAATCTTGCTGTTGGTAACGAACAGATCGTCCCCCACCAGCTGCACCTGCCGCCCCAGGCGCTCGGTCAGGTAGGCCCAGCCCTCCCAGTCGCTTTCGTCCATGCCATCTTCGATGGAGCTGATCGGGAACCGCTGACACAACCCCGCCAGGTAATCGGCGAAGCCCCGGGAATCGAAGGAACGCTTCTCCCCGGCCAGCACATAGCGACCGTCACGGTAGAACTCCGAGGCCGCACAATCCAGGGCCAGGACAAAGTCCTGACCGAGACGGTAGCCGGCGCGCAGCACCGCTTCCTCGATCACCACCAGCGCCTCTTCGTTACTGGCCAGCGAAGGGGCAAAACCGCCTTCATCGCCCACCGCCGTGCTCAGGCCACGCTCGCGTAGCACCTGCTTGAGGCTATGGAACACCTCCGCGCCCATGCGCAGGGCTTCGCCGAACGAGGCGGCCCCCACCGGCTGGATCATAAATTCCTGGATATCCACGTTATTGTCGGCATGCTCGCCGCCATTGAGGATATTCATCATCGGCAGCGGCAGACTGAAGCGCCCGGGCTGACCATAGAGCGCCGCCAGATGCTCATACAACGGCAGGCTCTGCGCGGCGGCAGCGGCCTTGGCGCAGGCCAGGGAGACCGCAAGAATCGCATTGGCCCCCAGCGCGCTTTTGCTCTCGGTGCCGTCCAGCTCAATCATCGCCGCATCGACTGCGCCTTGCTGCATTGCATCGAGGCCCAGCACGGCATCGCGGATCGCGCCGTTGACATTGGCCACCGCGCGCAGCACGCCCTTGCCGTGGTAACGCGCGGCGTTATCGCGCAGTTCGAGCGCCTCGCGGCTACCGGTGGAGGCCCCCGAGGGCACGCTGGCAACGCCCACTGCACCACCGGCCAGCGTCACCACCGCCTCGACGGTCGGGTTGCCCCGCGAATCGAGAATTTCCCGCGCACTGACCTGACGGATCAGGCTATAGCCCACGGCCTGGGCCGCCCCAGAAAAGCCGCCTGGCTGCACTGCGCCGGGCGCACCCGCGAGCAGCTCGCGCTGTTCGGCATAGGCCTCGCGAAAATCGAAGTCCCGCGGCCACTGCGGCGCGCCAGGGTTACTGGAATCGTTCATGGATGCTTCCTCGCTTAACAAATGCTGTCGCCCACGCGGATCACCCGCAGGCAGTTGGTGCCACCCTGGGCATGGCTGTGATCGCCGCGGGAAATCAATACGTGATCGCCCTCGACCACCACCCCACGACGCAGCAGCTCGTCGACCGCGCGACCGTTGACCTCGGCGATCGGATAGCTGTCGCTGTCGAACGGAATGGTCTGCACCCCGCGAAACAGCGCCACGCGATTCTGCGTGCGCGGGTTGCGCGAGAAGGCGTAGATCGGCAGGTGCGAACGGATCCGCGACATCAGCCGCGGCGTATCGCCGCTTTCAGTCATGCAGATGATCGCCTTGACCCCGTGCAGGTGATTGGCGGTGTACATGGCGGCCATGGCGATCGACTCGTCGATGCGGTGAAACTGCTCGTCCATGCGGTGCTTGGAGCGATGGGCCAGGGGATGCTTCTCCGCCCCGATGATGACCCGGCGCATGGCCAGCACGGTTTCCACCGGGTAGGCCCCGGCGGCGGTCTCGGCCGAGAGCATCACCGCATCGGTGCCGTCGAGCACGGCGTTGGCCACATCGAACACCTCGGCACGGGTCGGCATCGACTGGCTGATCATCGATTCCATCATCTGCGTGGCGGTGATCACCAGCCGATTGCAACTGCGCGCGCGCTCGATGATCAGCTTCTGCACCGCCACCAGCTCGGCATCACCGATCTCCACGCCGAGGTCGCCGCGAGCCACCATCACCCCTTCGGACGCCAGGATGATGGCATCCAGAATCTGCAGGTCATTGACCGTTTCCGCCCGCTCGATCTTGGCGATCAGACCGGCCTCGCCGCCCGCCTCGCGCAGCAGGCGACGGGCCTGGTGGATATCCTCGGCATCGCGCGGGAAGGACACCGCCAGGTAGTCGACCTGCATGGCCGCGGCGGTCTTGATGTCCTCGCAGTCCTTCTCGGTCAGGGCCGCCGCCGACAGGCCGCCGCCCTTGCGGTTGATGCCCTTGTTGTTGGACAGCGGCCCGCCCACCAGTACCTCGCAGAGCAGACGACTACCCTCCACCGCCCGCACTTCCAGCTCGATGCGGCCATCGTCCAGCAGCAGGATATCCCCCGGGCGACTGTCGCCGACCAGGGCCACGTAATCGATGCCCACCGCCTGCTCGTCGCCGGCATTCTTGTCCAGCCGCGCATCGAGGCAGAAGGACTGCCCCTTGAGCAGCTGCACCTTGCCCCGGGCGAAGCGGGCGATACGAATCTTCGGCCCCTGCAGGTCTGCCAGCACCGCCACGAAACGCCCCTGCCGGCGCGCCGCCTCCCGCACCAGGCGCGCCCGCTCGATATGCTCGGCAGCGCTGCCGTGGGAGAAATTCAGGCGCACCACATCCACCCCCGCCTCGACCAGGGCCTCGATCGCCTCAGGGCTTTCGGTAGCCGGGCCCAGGGTGGCCACGATTTTCGTTCTACGACGCATAGCTCAGGTTCCTCGACAGCGTTTTTCTGGGGGAAAGGGGGTAACGACAGGGCAAGCGGCAAACCCGGCCGACACCCCGAAAACCAGCGCCGGGGAGCGGAAAGCTTGTTGCTTTAACCAATTGCGCTATTTTTACTCGGACAAAACAGATACATCAAGACTAAATGTTGTAATAAAACAACATTTAGTCTTGATGTGATAAGCCAATGCGCAAAAAGCCACAACCCATGCCGGGCAGAGCCTTGCCGAAGGGGATAAAGAGTCGCAGCGCCGGGGCTATAAGCCCCTCAGCTCAACTGCGCACTCAGCTGCAGCAGCGCTTCCTGCTCAGGCTTCAGGGTCAGGCTGTCGGCGGCGCAACAGGCGGCCTGAACGCTGAGAAAGCCCAGCGCCTCGCTCCAGCCGACATCGGTCAGGGGCCGGCTGCCGGGATGCCAGACCACGCTGTTGGCAGCGCCATGGGTATGAATCGACAGACTGCGCTGCCAGGCCAGATCCTGCAGCTGCAACAACCCGCCGCGACGGAAAATGCGGTGGCAACCATCCTCGACCCGCAACGCGCCGCGCTGCTGGCAGGCGGCGCGACGAAGCAGGTCGTGGCCATGAGCACCCTCCAGACCGAGTACGCTCACCCGCACCACATCGCTGACGCGCCAATAGGCATGCAGGGCATGGCTCAACTGGCAGGGCTCGCTGTCTTGATGGCTGCTGCGCAGGCGCAGATGCATGCCCTCGCCCAGTTCGGCCTCCAGGGTCACCTACCAGTCGCACAGCTGCAGTTGCCAGCGCAGGCGCACGCCCTGCTCGCTCACCGCGCAATCGAGCAGCTCCCAGTCACTGAGCCGCGCCCAGCCATGGGAGGGCCAGCCGCTTTCGCTGGGATGCCGGCCAAACCAGGGCCAGCACACCGGCACCCCACCGCGAATCGCCCCGCCGCGCTGCCAGTGACTGGCGCACCAGAGCCAGGGGCGCTGGCCTCGCGGCTGGAAATGCAGAAGCTGGCCGCCCTGACGGCTGAATGCCGCCTGAAAGCGCGGATGTTCGAGCAACAGCAGCTCGCGCTCCTGATGAGTCACCCAGCGCAGGGTTTGCCCGCCACCCGGCACAAACAACCCGGCCAGGGGGTGCTCTGCAGCAGCCCCTGGCCGAGTTGTAGCCGGCGCAGACACGCGCCGTGGTTTAGCTGGCGGCATCGAACCGTCCCGGCTTCACAGCGCCGTGCGCCTTGCTGTTACCACCAGTATTCGACCTGTACGCCGAAGTTGGAGCCATGCCGGGCATTGTCGAAGGCACCGCTGTCGGACAGCGCCGAACCCGCCGCCTGCAGACTGGCCGCACGCTGCGCCGCCTCGTTCCAGCTGGCATAGGTGTAATACAGGCGGATTTCCGGGCGCGCCCAGAAGTCCTGGCCGGCGGGCGACCAGGTCGGGGCCACGGTGAACTTGGTCAGCTTGCGCGTGCCGTCGGTGGCATCGACCTGATCGTGGCCCAGCTCGCCGACCAGCTTGAACTGCTCGGTAAAGGCGTAGCTGGTACGCCCGCCCACCGACAGCCAGTTCTGGTCGTCGCCATCGGGGCGCACATCCTTCTGGTAGACGAACTGCGCCTGGCCGCCCCAGCGCGGCGTGGCCTGCCAGTTGTAGATTTCCACCAGGCGATAGCTCTTGTTGTCGTCATCCAGGGTCACATCGCCGGTGTAGCCCAGGCCGGTGCCGGGGCCCTGGCCGTACTGCAGGGCCAGGGTATTGCTGCCGCCGAGAAAATCGGCCTGCTTGTGCTGCGCGGTCAGCGCCCAGCCGCTGTTGGCATCGGTGCTGTCGGGCTTGTCGATAAAGCTCAGGCCGAACTCCAGCTCGCCGCCCGGATTGGGCTTGAAGCCGGCGACGTTGAAGTCATGGCGGTTGATATAGGGCTGCTGGAAGTAGCTGTCCTTGCGCGAGAAGGCGTAGCTGTATTTCAGCCCGCCCAGCTCGTAGCCCTCGATACCGGCACCGGTACCGCTCTGGTTCCAGTAGTAGAAGTCGCTGATATGGATATCGTTACGCTTGTAGAAGCGCCGCCCGGCCCATAGCGAGCCGCCATTGAGCGCCGGCACCTTGCTCCACTCGGCATACATCTGGTTCATCCGCGCAAAACCGTAATCGCCGGTGAATTTCGGCGTATGACCATAGGCGTTGTACAGCTGCGCCATGCCCTCGACACTGACCACCGAGCCATCGTCCAGGCTCAGCAGGTCCTGGCGCAGATCCAGCTCCATATACTGCTCGCACTCGTTACCCAGGCGGTATTTGCTCTGCGCGCCGGGCAACTGGAAGCACGACTGGGTGCCGCCGTTGGACGAACCACCCGCACCGCTACGCACATACCCGGAAAACTCCAAGGCGCTCGCCGCTTGTGGCAAAGCCAGGCTACCGAGGGTCAGTGCCAGGCCGAATTTCATTGCTGCTCTCATGTCTACTCCTTCTTGTTTTTATTGTTGTAACGCTTGTTGCAGGGTCCCAAAGGCACGGATAAGGCAGGCACCCTTGGAGGTATTTAGCTGCGTAGCCCGGATGCAATCCGGGGCAAGATTGCGCGGCCGACAACGCTCCCGGATTGCATCCGGGCTACGCCTCAGCGGCCCTTGAACTGGGCGACCTTGCTTGCCTGCTCAGCCGTTTGCGGCTTTCCCGGCAACAGACGCTCACCGCTCTGGGCATCGAACAACAGCACCTTGCTCGGATCGAACTGCAACTCCAGGGTTTGCCCCACCTGCGGCGCATCGTCCGGAGCCAGACGGCAGCAGACCTTGGTCTGGTTCAGCTCGACGAACACCAGGGTATCCGGCCCGGTGGGTTCGACGACCTCGACCTCGGCACGAATCGACGATTGATTGCGGCTTTCGGCCGTGGCCAGAAGGATCTGCTCGGGACGGATGCCGAGGATCACTTCGCGGTTCTCGAAACCCGCCTCCATCGCCCCCAGGGGCAGCTCGCAACGGGCCTGACCGCTATCGAGCAGGGCCAGCAACTGACCGTCACGACGCTGCAGGCGCAGAGGGATGAAGTTCATCGGCGGCGAACCGATAAAGCTCGCCACGAACAGGTTGGCCGGGTCGTTGTAGATCTGCTTGGGGGTGCCGAACTGCTGAATGATTCCGTCCTTCATCACCGCCACCTTGTCGCCCAGGGTCATGGCCTCAATCTGGTCGTGGGTGACATACACAGTGGTGGTCTTCAGACGCTGGTGCATCAGCTTGATTTCGGTGCGCATCTCCACCCGCAGCTTGGCGTCGAGGTTGGACAGCGGCTCGTCGAACAGGTAGATCTTCGGCCGCCGCGCCAGCGCCCGGCCCATGGCCACGCGCTGCTGCTGGCCACCGAACAGCTGGCCGGGCTTGCGCCCCAGCAGATGCTCGATCTGCAGCAGCTTGGCCACCCGCGCCACTTCTTCCTCGATGGCCGCGGGGGCCATCTTGCGCATCTTCAGGCCGAAGGAAATGTTGTCCTTCACGGTCATGGTCGGGTACAGCGCATAGGACTGAAAGACCATGGCGATATCGCGATCCTTGGGGCTCATGCCGCTGATATCCTGATCGTCGACCAGGATCGCCCCGCCGCTGATGTCCTCCAGCCCGGCGATGCAGTTCATCAGGGTCGACTTACCGCAACCCGAGGGCCCGACCAGAATCAGGAACTCGCCGGACTCGATGGAAATCTCGATGTTCTTCAGGGTGTCCGCCAGGCCGCTGCCGTAGGACTTGTTGACGTTGCGCAGTTCGAGGGTTGCCATTGTTGTATCTCCAATCTTGAAGGCGTCAGCCTTTCACCGCGCCGGCAGTCAGCCCGCGCAAGAAATATTTACCAGCCAGGATGTAGACGACCAGCGTGGGCAGCCCGGCGATCATCGCCGCGGCCATATCGACGTTGTATTCCTTGGCCCCGGTGCTGGTGTTGACCAGGTTGTTCAGGGCCACGGTGATCGGCTGGGTATCGCCGCTGGCGAACACCACACCGAAGAGGAAGTCGTTCCAGATCTGGGTGAACTGCCAGATCAGACAGACCATGATGATCGGCGTCGACATCGGCAGCAGAATGCGCCCGAAGATGGTGAAGAAACCCGCCCCATCCAGCCGCGCGGCCCGCACCAGGGCATCCGGAATGCTCACGTAGTAGTTGCGGAAGAACAGCGTGGTAAAGGCCATGCCGTAGACCACATGGATCAGCACCAGGCCGCTGGTGGTATTGGCCAGGCCGAGATGCCCCAGGGTGAAGGACGCCGGCAGCAGCACCACCTGGAATGGCAGGAAGCAGCCGAACAGCAGCAGGCCGAAGAACAGCTGCGAGCCGCGAAAGCGCCACATGGCCAGCACATAACCGTTCAGCGCACCGATCACGGTGGAAATCAGCACCGCCGGAATGGTGATCTTCACCGAGTTCCAGAAGTAACCGCCGACACCGTCCCAGGCTTTGAGCCAGCCGATGGCGGTAAACATCTCCGGCCAGGACAGCAGGTTGCCGGTGCGAATGTCTTCCGGGCTCTTGAAGCTGGTCAGCAGCATGATGATCAGCGGTATCAGGTAGACCGCACAGGCCGCCAGCAGGGTGGCGTAGATGGCCATACGGCTCAGGCTGAGGGCGGGCTTAGTCATGGCGTTTGCCTCGCAGTTCGGAATACAGATAGGGCACCAGAATCGCCAGCACCGCGCCGAGCATCAGGATCGCGCTGGCGGCACCGAGGCCCATCTGGCCGCGGGTAAAGGTGTGGGCGTACATAAACATCGCCGGCAGATCGGAGGCGTAGCCGGGGCCGCCGGCGGTCATCGAGGCCACCAGGTCGAAGCTCTTGATCGCGATATGGGCGAGGATCATCAGCGAGCTGAAGAACACCGGGCCCAGGCTCGGCAGGACGATACGCAGGTAGATATTCGGCAGGCTGGCCCCATCGACCTGGGCGGCGCGAATAATCGACTGATCGACCCCACGCAACCCCGCCAGAAACAGCGCCATGACAAAGCCCGAGGCCTGCCAGACCGCAGCGATTACCAGGCAGTAGACGACCCGATCGGGGTCCACCAGCCAGTCGAAACGAAAGCCTTCCCAACCCCAGTCACGCAGCATCTTGTCGATACCCAGACCCGGGTTGAGCAGCCACTTCCAGGCGGTACCGGTGACGATCATCGACAGCGCCATGGGATAGAGAAAGATGGTGCGGATAAAGCCCTCGCGGCGGATGCGCTGGTCCAGCAGCACCGCCAGCAGCACGCCGATCACCAGACTGATGCCGATAAACAGACCGCCGAAGACCATCAGATTCTTGCTCGCCACCCACCAGCGGTCGTTGTCCAGCAGACGTACGTACTGCTGCAGGCCGACAAAACTGTAACTGGGCATAAAGCGCGAGCTGGTAAACGACAGGACAAAGGTCCAGAGGATGTAGCCGTAGAAGCCGACCATGATGATCAGCATGCTCGGTGCCAACACCAGCTTGGGCAGCCAGCGTTGCAGCGCATCCAGCGGCGAGGCCTTGGTGAAAACTGCGGTTGAACTCATGACAGGGCTCCGGGGTTGGGCTTGTCTCCCCTCGCCCTCCGGGAGAGGGGCCGGGGGTGAGGGCGTTTGTCGAGCACACGAATCCCCGGCACCCATAGGGGCACCCTGGAATCGGTGAGGAAATAGGCCGCCGGCGAACCGGCGGCCGGGCTGGCTTTACTGCACGGCCTGAATGGCCGCGGCCAGCTGCTGGGCAGCCTTTTGCGGGTCAGCCTTGGTGTCGTTGAAGAAGTTGGTCACCACGTCAAACACCGCGCCCTGTACATAGCTGGAAGCGGCCATGCCGTGGGCCAGGCTCGGCTGCAGGCCACCATTGCCGGCGGCTTCCTTGAAGTCGGCCATGGACTGCTGGGCACAGGCGTCGAAGCTGCTCATGTCCTGGTCCAGACGCACCGGGATAGAGCCCTTGTTCTGGTTGAAGAACTGCTGGAACTCCGGCTCCATCACGGTGCGCGCCAGGTCTTCCTGGGCCTTGCGGTTTTCCGCATTGCTCAACTTGAACATGGCCAGGGAATCGATGTTGTAGGCGAAGCTGCCCTTGGTACCGGGGAACGGCAGGCACTGATAGTCCTTGCCGGCGATCTTGCCGGCAGCGGTCCACTCGCTCTTGGCCCAGTCGCCCATGATCTGCATGCCGGCCTTGCCATTGATAACCATGGCGGTGGCGCTGTTCCAGTCACGCCCGGCGGCGTTGGCATCGACATAGCCGCGCAGCTTCTGCAGGGCGGCGAATACCTCGACCATCTTGGCGCTGGTCAGCACCGACTCGTCCAGCTCGACGAACGCCTTGCGGAAGTCATCCGGGCCGAGCACGGCCAGGGCCAGGTCTTCGAACACGGTGCTGTCCTGCCAGGGCTGACCGCCGTGGGCCAGGGGCATAAAGCCGGCGGCCTGGAGTTTTTCCGCGGCGGCGAAGAATTCGTCGAGGGTGGTCGGCGGCGTGGCACCGGCCTTGGCGAACACCTCGGGGTTGATCCACAGCCAGTTGACCCGATGCACATTGACCGGCACGGCCACGTAGTCGCCGCCGAACTGCATCACCTCGATCACCTGGGGCGGCAGCAGCTCGTCCCAGCCATTCTGTTCGGCGACCTGATTGAGGTCGGCGAGCAGACCCAGCTCGCCCCACTCCTGAATGTCCGGGCCCTTGATCTGCGCGGCGGCAGGCGGATTGCCGGATACGGCGCGGGTTTTCAGTACGGTCATGGCCGCTTCACCACCGCCACCGGCGACGGCGAAGTCCTTCCAGCTATGGCCCTTGTCTTCGACCAGTTTTTGCAGGGTATCGGCGGCGCGCTTTTCGCCACCGGAAGTCCACCAGTGCAGCACTTCGACTTCGCCGGCATGGGCAGCCAGCGGCAGCAGGGAGACGAGGGAGATAGCAGTAGCCAGGCGGGAGATCGCATTCATGAGCAGTAGTACCTTTATTGTTGTTATTCACGGGCAAGTCTGGTGCTTGCGCTGGAATCGAGTCTAACCAAGGGTCATTGCCCGGCGGGTAACGAAGGGATGCGCAAAGGTCACGGGATGGTTACAAAGCACGCCCGTAGCTCCGTCGCCCCGTAGGGTGCGCCGTGCGCACCGCGCATACAGCGATATGGGAACTCATGACGCGCGCCGGGGCCCGCATCAACGCGGCAGACTCAGGGTCACCCGCAAGCCACCTTCGCGCAGGTTGCGCAGGCTTACTTCGCCGCCGTGGGTATGGGCGATATTGCGCGCGATGCCCAGTCCCAGGCCGTAGCCCTGCTGCTGCCCGGCCAGGCGGAAATGCGGCTCGAACACCTGTTCCAGGCGCTGTTCGGGCACCCCAGGCCCTTCGTCGTCGACATGCAGGACGAAGGCCTGGCCATCATCCTCGATATGCAGGTGGGCGCGTTCGCCATATTTCAGCGCGTTGTCCACCAGGTTGCCGATGCAGCGTTTGAGCGCCAGGGGCTTTCCCGGATAGGGAGCCAGCGCCTGGCCATCCAGGGTCACGCGGCCATTGCCGGCCGGGGCCAGGTAGGGCTCGATCACGCAATTGAGCAGCTGATTGAGCTCCACCGGCTCGATATTCTCGTGGATATCGGTGTCCTTGACGCATTGCAGCGCGCCCTTGACCAGCATCTCCAGCTCATCCAGATCACGACTGAACTTGACCTGTACGGCCTCGTCGTCGAGCAGTTCGACGCGCAGACGCAGGCGGGTGATGGGAGTGCGCAGATCATGGGAAATGGCGCTGAACAGCTGGCTGCGCTCGCGCAGGTAGCGGCCGATACGTTCGCGCATGGCGTTGAAGGCGCGGCTGACCTCCACCACCTCGCTACCGCCCGCCTCGGCCAGCGGCTCGACCTCGCTGCCCAGAGACATTTCCCGCGCCGCCAGCGCCAGGCGCTTGAGCGGCCGGCTCTGCCAATGCACCAGGATGCCGATAAACAGCAGCAGAAAACTGCTGGTGAGGATGATAAACCACAGCTGCTGAGCCGGCAGACCCTGCTGTTCCAGGCTGACATAGGGCTCGGGCATCAAAGAGGCAAGGTACAGCCATTCGCCCGGAGCGATCTGGATCTGCGTGACCAGCACCGGCGGATTGAGCGGTTCCAGGCTCAGGGCGTAATGGGCCCAGGAGCGCGGCAGCTCATCGAGTTTCAGGGCGTTATTGAAGATGCGCAGGTCTTCCGGGCTGACGAATTGCACCAACAGGTCCAGATCATTGCCCAGACGCTCGCGCAGGGTTGCGTCCACCGCATCCAGCACCGCGCGCTTGCGCGGCGTCTGCGGCAGCACACGCATTTCCAGTGGGTTGTCGTTAAGCGAAACGAAGAAGCGCGTGCCGCCCATATTGCGCAGCTGGTCGAGCACCAGCGGCCGGTAGCCCAGGGGCAGCGAGCGGAAGTAGCTGACGCTGGCGGCCATCGACTGGGCCAGGCTGCGCGAGCTGGTCAGCAGGCCCTCGACCTGGCTGGCGCGCAGCTGCGAAACCCAGATCAGACTGGACAGCGCCTGAGCCAGCAATACCACCAGCAGGGTCAGCAGCAGCATACGGCCGAGCAGCGAACGCGGCACTGGCAACCACTTGCGCAGGCTAGTCGCCGACATAGGGGCCAACCGCCGCCGCCAACTGATAGCCGCTGCCGCGCACGGTACGGATCAGGCGCGCCGGTTTTTCGGTATCGCGCAGGCGCTGACGCAGGCGGCTGACCGCCATATCGACGATACGCTCCAGCGGCATCACCTCGCGGCCGCGGGTGGCGTTGCCGATGGTGTCGCGGTCGAGTATCTGCTGCGGGTGGTCGAGAAACAGCTTGAGCAGGGCGAAGTCGGCACCGGAGAGAATCACCTCCTCGCCATCGGCATGGAACAGGCGGTGGCTGACCATATCCAGGCGCCACTCGTCGAAGGCCAGCACCTCGCTGCCGCGCTCCTGGGTGAAGTGCGCGCGGCGCAGCAGCGCCTTGATCCGCGCCAGCAACTCGCGCGGGCTGAAGGGTTTGCCCAGATAGTCGTCAGCCCCCAGCTCCAGGCCGATCACCCGGTCGGTCTCATCGGAACTGGCGGTGAGCATGATGATCGGCACCTGGGCGAAACGCTGATGCTCGCGCACCCAACGGCAGAGGCTGAAGCCATCCTCGTCGGGCAGCATCACATCGAGAATCACCAGATCCGCCGTCTCGGCGCACAGGCCCTGGCGAAAGCCCGCACCATCGCCAACGGTGCGCACCTGAAAACCGGCGCGGCTCAGGTAGGTGTGCAGCAGTTCGCGAATTTCCTGATCGTCGTCGACCAGCAGAATGGATTTACCGGGCTGGCTCATGGTCCGCCGTCCTTATTGTCATGCACTCGCCAAAAATGGCATGTAGCTAGCATTTGTAGGAGCGGCCCATGGCCGCGAATCGCGGGCATGGCCCGCTCCTACAAGGAATACCTAAGTTCGTAGGATGGGTTGAGCTCCACGATACCCATCAATCCTGAGCGATGGGTATCGCTACGCTCCACCCATCCTACGGCAATGCTCTTGTTGCAAGGCCACGCCCGCGCCCATCAGCCCCGGGTATTCGGCGGTTACCAGCCATACCGGAATGCCGGCAAAGTACTCACTCATGCGGCCTTTGTCACTGAAGCTTTTGGCAAAACCGCTGGCCAGAAAGAATTCGGCAAAGCGCGGTACCACGCCGCCGACTATATACACCCCGCCGCGCGCGCCCAGGCTCAGCACATTGTTGCCGGCGGCGCGGCCGAGCCAGACGCAGAACTGCTCCAGCACCGCCATCGCCAGCGCGTCGCCGGCCAGCGCCGCCGCCGTGACTTCTGCCGGAGAATTCAAGCGTGCTTCATGCCCATCCAGGGCGCACATAGCGCGGTAAAGCAACAGCAGGCCGCTGCCGCTGAGCACGTCCTCGGCACGCACATGACCGAGCTGGCGATACAGCTGCTGCCAGAGTTCGGCCTCCCGCGGGCTGCCAATCGGCAGGTCGACATGGCCGCCCTCACCCGGCAAGGCCAGCCAGCTGCCATCGGCCAGGGCCAGCAGCGTGCCGACGCCCAGCCCGGTGCCCGGGCCGATCACCACGCAGGGCCGCTGGTCCTCGGGCGTGCCGGGGCAGACCTGCAGGCGCTCGTCATCGCGCAGACGGGTCATGCCCAGGGCCATGGCGGAAAAGTCATTGACCAGCAGCAGCTCGCGCACCTGCAACTCGCGGCAGAAGGCCGTCCGGCTGATGCGCCAGTGATTGTTGGTAAAGCGAAACAGGTCGCCGCTGACCGGCCCGGCGCAGGCCAGGCAGACCGAATCCACTGCCCCCAGGGGCAGCTCCAGCTCGGCCAGATAGGCCTGGATCGCCGCCTCCGGCCCCGGATAGTCGGCGGTGGCCAGCACTCGCACCGACTCCAGCTGCTCATTGCGCCACAGGGCAAAGCGCGCATTGGTGCCGCCAATATCACCGACCAGGGCCAGCTTCACTGCAGCGACTCCAGGCTGGTGGTGAAGGCGCTTGCGCCCTGCTCCGCCGAGCTGAAGGACTGACGCATAAAGGCGAACAGCTCACGACCGCAACCCACGGCATTGGCCAGGGTGCCACTTGCCGGCTCGCGCGCGGCCAGTTCGGCGTCACTGAGCAGCACGCACAACTCACCGGTGTGGCCGTCGAGACGAATCATGTCGCCGTTGCGCACCCGCGCCAGCGGCCCGCCGCCGTATGCCTCGGGGCAGACATGAATGGCCGCGGGGATCTTGCCCGAGGCACCGGACATGCGCCCATCGGTGACCAGCGCCACCTTGAAGCCGCGGTCCTGCAGCACACCGAGGAAGGGGGTCATCTTGTGCAGCTCGGGCATGCCGTTGCTGCGCGGGCCCTGAAAGCGCATCACCGCAACGAAGTCGCGCTCCAGCTCGCCGGCCTTGAAGGCATCGGCCAGCTGCTGCTGATCTTCGAAGACCAAGGCCGGGGCCTCGACCAGCTGGTGTTCCAGGGCCACGGCGGAGACCTTCATCACCCCGCGACCGAGGTTGCCCTGCATCAGGCGCAGGCCGCCTTCGGCGGAGAAGGGATTGGCCACCGGGCGCAGCACGCTTTCATCGTGGCTCTTGCTCGGGCCCTCGCGCCAGACCAGCTTGCCGTCTTCGAGGAAGGGTTCGCGGGTATAACGCGAGAGGCCATGGCCGGCCACGGTGTTGACGTTTTCGTGCAGCAGCCCGGCCTCGAGCAGCTCGCGAATCAGGAAGGCCATGCCGCCGGCTGCCTGGAAGTGGTTGATATCGGCCTTGCCATTGGGATAGACGTGGGCCAGGGTCGGGGTCACGGCGGACAGGTCAGCCATGTCCTGCCAGGTCAGCTGAATGCCGGCGGCGCGGGCGATGGCCGGCATATGCAGGGTGTGGTTGGTGGAGCCGCCGGTGGCGCTCAGGGCGATGATGGAGTTGACCAG
Source organism: Pseudomonas sp. MIL19 (assembly GCF_028680365.1). NCBI lineage: Bacteria > Pseudomonadati > Pseudomonadota > Gammaproteobacteria > Pseudomonadales > Pseudomonadaceae > Pseudomonas > Pseudomonas sp. MIL19. Next base: position 132,571 of record NZ_JAPPVG010000008.1, read on the forward strand.
GCAGCGCTCGTCGACAATCTCGCCCAGCGGCATAAACTGCCCGCTCTGCTTGGTCAGGCGGGTGACCTGCTGCGCCGCTTCGTGGCTCAGGGCATCGCGCAGCGGCGTATTGGGGTTGATAAAGGACGCGCCCGGCAGGTGCAGGCCCATCACTTCCATGAGCAGCTGGTTGGTGTTGGCGGTGCCGTAGAAGGTGCAGGTGCCGGGGCTGTGGTAGGCGGCCATTTCGGCCTCCAGCAGCTCGTCGCGGCTGGCCTTGCCCTCGGCATAGCGCTGGCGCACGTCGGCCTTTTCCTTGTTCGACAGGCCGGACGGCATGGGCCCGGCCGGCACGAACAGGCTTGGCAGATGGCCGAAACGCAGCGCGCCCATCAGCAGGCCGGGGACGATCTTGTCGCAAATCCCCAGGTACAGCGCGGCGTCGAACATGTTGTGCGACAGCGCCACCGCGGTGGCCATGGCAATCACTTCGCGGCTGGCGATGCCCAGCTCCATGCCCGGCTCGCCCTGGGTCACGCCATCGCACATGGCCGGCACGCCGCCAGCGAACTGGCCCACCGAGCCGATTTCGCGCAGGGCCTGTTTGAGCTGCTCCGGGTAATCCTGATAGGGCTGGTGAGCCGAGAGCATGTCGTTATAAGAAGAAACAATCGCCACGTTGGCCGCATTCATCAGACGCAGGGCCTGCTTGTCCTCGCTGCCGCAGCCGGCCACACCGTGGGCGAAATTGGCGCATTGCAGCTTGCCACGCTGCGGACCTTCGCTGGCCGCCGCGCGAATCATCGCCAGATAGGGCTCGCGCGTGGCGCGGCTGCGGGCGATCAGGCGGTCGGTTACCTCAAGTACGCGGGGATGCATGTGGTTGACTCCAGGCTGGTGGATGGCAATATTTTGTACTTAATACAAAAATACTGCCACTTAAAACACTTGATTTCTATCTCTACGGGAATAATCTTGTAATTCCAACAACAAAACAAAGAACGGACCTCAGCCATGACTATCCGCATCGCCATCAACGGCTTCGGCCGTATCGGCCGCAATGTGCTTCGCGCCCTCTACTGCCAAGACTACCGCCAACAGCTGCAGGTGGTCGCCATCAATGACCTGGGCGACAGCGCGATCAATGCCCATCTACTCAAGTACGACAGCGTGCACGGGATTTTCGACGGCAACGTGGAAAGCGATGGCGAAAGCCTCACGGTCAACGGCGACCGCATCGCCGTCAGCGCCATTCGCAACCCGGCCGAGCTGCCCTGGAAGGCGCTCGGGGTCGATGTGGTCTTCGAGTGCACCGGGCTGTTTACCGAACGCAGTAAGGCCGCCGCCCACCTCGCCGCCGGTGCCCGCAGGGTGATCATCTCGGCACCGGCCAAGGGGGCCGACGCCACCATCGTCTATGGCGTCAATCACGACATCCTGCGTTCCTCCATGCAGATCATCTCCAACGCCTCCTGCACCACCAACTGCCTGGCCCCGGTGGCCCAGGTGCTGCAGCGCGAGCTGGGCATCGAGCACGGCCTGATGACCACCATCCACGCCTACACCAACGACCAGAACCTCTCAGACGTCTACCACAGCGACCCCTACCGGGCGCGCTCGGCGACCCAGTCGATGATCCCGACCCAGACCGGTGCCGCCGAAGCGGTGGGCCTGGTGCTGCCGGAACTGGCCGGCAAACTGACTGGCATGGCCGTGCGCGTGCCGGTGATCAATGTCTCGCTGGTCGACCTGACCCTGCAAGTCAAGCGCGACACCAGCGCGGAGGAAATCAACCAGCTGCTGCTGAACGCCAGCCGCACCTCGCCGGTGCTGGGCTACAACAACCTGCCGCTGGTGTCCTGCGACTTCAACCACAACCCGCTGTCGTCGATCTTCGACGCCAACCACACCAAGGTCAGCGGCCGGTTGGTGAAAGTCATGGCCTGGTACGACAACGAATGGGGCTTTTCCAACCGCATGCTCGATACCTGCCTGGCGCTATGCAAAGCGGCGTGAGGGTCTGGCGCTGCGCCCCCGTAGGAGCGTCGAAGACGCCGAGATCCATGGCCGCGCTAGCGCGGATCGCGGGCATGGCCCGCTCCTACAATGCGTCCTGACAGCGTAAATCGCCTTCCCAGATTGCATCCGGGCTACGCAACCGCCCCCCGTTGATGCCAGAAGGTGCCGCATCCGTAGGTTGGCGCTGAGCCCGCGAAGCCCAACGCAAGGCACACACCCTTTAACCCTTCGCCAAGCAGACCAGGAAATCGCCATGCCGCGTATCAGCTTTACCACCGCCACCCTGCCCGAGCGCAAACGCATCGCCCTGGTGGCCCACGACCACTGCAAGGAGTTCCTGCTCGACTGGAGCGAACGCCAGCGCGACAAGCTGGCGCGGCATCATCTGCTGGCCACCGGCACCACCGGCCTGCTGCTGGGTCGTCGCCTCGGTTTGCCGATCGAATGCATGATCAGCGGCCCCCTCGGCGGCGACCAGCAGCTGGGCGCGCGTATCGCCGAACAGCGGGTGGATATGCTGGTGTTCTTCTGGGACCCCTTCGAGCAGCAGCCCCACGACCCGGATATCAAGGCCCTGCTGCGCGTCGCCGCGGTATGGAATATCCCCGTGGCCTGCAACGAAAGCAGCGCCGACTATATGCTCGGCAGCGCCCTGCTGGACCAGGCCCACGACTACCGGGTGCCGGATTACCAGACCTATCTGGATAACCGCCAATAACAGCCTGTTAGCCGCCCTCTCGCGCTTCGTTGTCGAGGCAACAGTCACGGCTGTCCAGCGCCTCCAGCAGCCGACAATGTTCGGCCTCGGCGCTGGTGCAGCCGGCGAGTTTGCTCAGCTCGGCTTTCATCTTCTGCAGATCGCGAATCCGCGCATCGATGGTCTGCAGATGCGCCTGCACCAATTGGTCAGCTTCCGCACAGGGACTGTGGGGTTGCGTGTTTGAACTCCGGCGCGACCAGCGATTAAAAACAATTCACTTCCCGCCTTATATCCACGATAGAGCAGGATGTTTATCCTCAAAGATGGGTGCGACAGTCAGGTGTTTGCAACAATATGGGATCTGACTTGTTGCCGCTGACCGAAAACTGACCCAGTAGAGGCTGTTCTGCCGACTGAAAACTGACCCAGGTGTTCAACTGCTTC